>MUCJ01000034.1 GCA_002816715.1 SAR202 cluster bacterium Casp-Chloro-G3
TCAACCACAAGAGGTTTTGGCCCACGCATTTCACTCACCACCACCCTTCAAATCTGCCGTCTCAGCGGCCCCACTATTATATTACCTTTGTTTTTCAGCCAAGGTGTACTAGTAAATTGTTCCGGCTTCCAGAGCGGTATACCCGGTCCATCCGGGGATGTCAAGATATTCGATCTGGGTATTACCGCCGTGGGAAATCCCGGCGACATGACCGCCCTGACCATTACCATCAACGATCTGACGAACCCGAATGGTGCGGATATCCCGGCCAGTAGCGTTGACGGTAAAGTGATCCTGCTGAACTTTGGAGCCGATCCTTCCTTGGATCTGCACCAGGACATAGCAGATGGCGCTACTGGCGTTAAAATAGACGTAACCCGGGTCTTTGATCTAGTGTCTGGCGCGGACGTACCGGTCGATTTGGGCGGCTTCCAGTCCGAGTTGTCCTACCCTGGCAACTGCATCAACATACTGGAAGTTAGAGCGATGGACTTCCCTAACATTTCCACCAATATTGACAACCTGGGCGGGACGACCGTCTTCCGCGGACTTGAGCCAGGCGGCGTTCCGTGGCCCGCCGACCTCGGCCACGGGCTGATCCGACTGGTGGGCAGCAACCAGGTGCCCTGCACCCTGGAAAACCAGATAACGTCTCTGACCGACGGGAACGGACAGCGTATTGTCGACCCCGCTGTTTTGAGCCGTGACTTTCTGAGGGGCGACGCTCGGGCTGATGGGACTGTAACAATCGCGGACGCCCTGTTCATCGCCCAGTACCTGGTGGGGTCGCGTCCCGCTTGCACCACGGTGGTGGACCTAACCTGCCTGCACTCGGTCAACGCGGCCAGCGTGCGGCAAGACGGGGCGTTTGACAGAAAGAGCATCGCCGATGCTCTGTTCATTGCCCAGTACCGTGTGGGACTTCGGGATGAGTTTTATGATCTGATGCCATAAGATTTGTCGGTTTAATCGGTCAACTATTTACTTTCTGGAATTGACCAGGAATTAGATTTGGGGGTAGCCCCCAAGAGGGCTACCCCCATTATTCGCTCGTCGTGAGTCCTTCGGCAATCTCAGGACCGGCCTGTCGAACCACGAATTTTTGGTTGGCAAGCTAAGTTTGGTGCAAAGCGGGGCGAAGACTATTCAGGCTTCGGAACTTAGTCGGGGTCCTTAACCGCCGGTCTTCGGGCAATCATCACCAGCAGAGATGCGGCCACCGCCACCAGCGAGAAAGAAACGAATGCTTGCTGGTAGGTCCCGGTTGTATCGTAGACAATTGCTGAAGCCAGCGGCCCGACGGCGAAGCCGGCCACCTGAGCCGCTCGGCTCAACCCAAATATACTGCCCAGGGTGCGGCGTCCGTAGTAACTGGCCCATACTATCGGGGCTAACGTGTTCACTCCACTGCCCACCAGACCTTGCAGAACGGCAAACAAATAGGTCTTGGGCAGGGAGTCGGCCTGTATCAGCACCCAGATGCTGACTGCGCCTAGCAGGTAGATCAGGGTCATCAGCAGTTTTGGAGACGTACGCTCAGCGGCAAACCCGGCGGCCAGCGCCCCCAAAGCTCCAGCAGTAGACATAACGCTGATGGCTCCCACCGCCGCTCCTGGAGTGAGGCCCTGCTGAATCAGGTAGGGCACCAGGTGCAAGCCAATACCCGACGTGGCGGTACTTACCATGAACAGGGAGACCAGAATCAGCCAGAAGGCGGGAGTCCTGATGACTTCGGACAACGGCCATTGACGTTCGTCGTTGTGTTGAGCCGGTTCTCCGGTCGTTCGCTGGGTTGGTGTGTCGCCATCGATAGTCAGGCCCAGGTCTTCCGGCTGTCGGCGAATTATCAGCGCCGAGGGAATCACCCCGATGCAGAACATCACCCCGGCCAGCACGACCCAGGCGGCCCGCCAGTCCCAATAGGTGATCACCAATTGGACTACCGGAGCCATCACAATTACTCCGGCTGAGCTGGCGAAAAACACCAGTCCAGTTGCCCTGCCCCGGTAGCGCAGGAACCATTTGCCCGCAGTGACTGAAGCCCCTATCTTGATCAACCCCTGATCGGATATCCTGCACAAGGTGAAAGCTACGTAGAATCCCAGCAATGCTTGCGTTGTCGATAAATACAGGCAGCCCAGGACTACCACCATGCCGCCAAAGGCCAATACCATGCGGGAACCGAGCCGGTCCACCAGCCGCCCGCTGAAAGGGGCGAGCGCGGCTCCCAGGATTGCGCCCAGGCTGGTGGCCCCGGTTATCTCGGTCCGATTCCAGCCAAATTCCTGGCTCATCGGGTTGACAAAGATGGTCAAAATTCCGATGGCGGTGGCGGCGTTAGCGAACTCGATGCCAGCGGCGGCGGCGGCCACCCACCATCCGTAGTAGAAGGATCTGGGTTTAGTTATCATTCAAGTTGTAGATAGAAGTTAGCCTCTTCTAGAAAATGGTGGTGTCTGCGTTAGTTGTGGTCAGTTTACCAGAGGGGGCCTGCACAATCTCGTTTGTGGATCAGTTTATCTTCGCAGTTACGCTATAATGCTGGTGCTTTGTATCTATCGATCTGGATTGTCGAACTTGTAGACTTTATTCTTGCCGCTACCAATGCCGAAGATGGCCGAAGATGAAAGAAACGCCCGCAGAAATCAAACACTATCAGCCAATGATTCGAGACCTGCCCCAGGGCGAGCGACCCCGGGAACGGTTGAGGGATTATGGGCCTCGCTACCTCAGCAATACCGAGTTGATTGCCATTCTGCTGCGCACCGGGCTACAGGGCGAGAATGTGATATCGATGGCGTCCCGGTTGCTGTCCACCTTCGATGGCCTGGCTGGGCTGGGCCGCAGCACCTTTGCCGAATTGTGCGCGCAGCGCGGGTTGAGCGAGGCCAAAGTCTGCCAACTGCTGGCGGCGCTGGAGTTGGGGCGGCGGTTTGTGTCGCTGGCCCCTCAGGAACGGGCGACCATACAATCACCGCAGGACGCGGCCAACCTGGTCATGGCGGAGATGAGCGGGTTTGATCAGGAGCATCTGCGAGTGCTGTTGCTCAACACCAAAAACGAGGTCCTGGGCATTCAGGAAATTTACGTGGGCAATGTTAACAGCTCAATGGTCAGAGCAGCCGAGGTTTTTCGCCCGGCCATTCGGGACAACGCGCCCTCAATTATCGTGGTGCACAATCACCCCTCCGGCGACCCAACACCGAGCCAGGAGGATGTGAACATCACCCGCGACCTGGTTTCAGCGGGCAAGCTGCTGAGCATAGACCTGCTGGATCATGTGGTGATCGGCAGCGGGAGTCGCTTCGTGAGCCTGAACGAGAAGCGGCTGGGATTTAGCTAGGAATGCAGCATATCAATTTCAAGCAGGAGCGATAAAATGTCATATTTCAAAGATGCCAGCGAGCGCACCAGCCTGGACCTAGCCCCCGGTGTCCGCACTCAGACCTTTTGGGGCGAGAATATATTGCTTTCGATGGTTACGTTTGAAGCCAATTCCCTGGTGCCCAACCATACCCACCCTCACGAGCAGGCCGGAATAATGGTTGAGGGCGAGTTGGAGTTGAGCATTGATGGCGAAGTGCGGCTGCTGAAGCCGGGCGATATGTATATTATTCCAGGCAACGTGGAGCACTTTGCCAGAACCGGAGACACAGCCGCCAAAGCTCTGGACATCTTCAGTCCGGTGCGGGCCGAGTTTATCTACTGAGAGACTGTCTAAAAAATGTGGTTCGACATGCTCACCACGAGCGGTTGTGAACTTCCTATCCGCTCATCCTGAGCTTGTCGAAGGATAAATCAAGGATAAATCAGTAGAGTTTTGGATAGGCTTTAAAGCTACCAGCCCACCGCGCAACCGTCCTTGCGGGGTTCTGAGCCGCCGCTGAGTACGCCGGTGTCTGGGTCGCGCTGGATGATCTGTCCTCCGCCCATGCCAACCCGGCTGTATCCGCTGGCCATTTGGACTTGATGTCCGCGACTCTTCAGGTCGTTAACCACGTTGGTAGCAAGCCCCTCTTCCAAGACCACTGAGTCGCCCGTGACCAGGAAGCGCAGGGCGTTGAGGGCCTGCTGGGGATCCATGCCGTGGTCCACCATGTTGCTGATGACCTGCAAATGGCCCTGGGGCTGCATGAAGCCGCCCATTACGCCGTAACACAGGTACATCTCGCCATCCCTGGTGGCCATTGCTGGAATTATGGTATGGAAAGGACGTTTGCCCGGCTCCAGGGCGTTGGGGTGCTCCGCGTCTAACGAGAACAACGCGGCCCGGTTCTGGAGGACGATGCCGGTGCCGGGCACCACCAGCCCGCTGCCGAAGTTGTTGTAGACACTGTTGATGAAAGAGCAGGCATTGCCCTTGCCGTCAACGCAGCTGATGTACACCGTGTCGCTGCCGCCGAAGGGCTGGCCGTAAGGGACGGTGTTCATGGCCTGGGTTGGGTTGATTAGCTCCCGACGCCCGGCGGCGTAGCTCTTGGCAGTCATTTGGCTGATCGGTACGTCAGCTTGGCGGGGGTCGGCGACGTAGCGGTAGGCGTCGGCGAAGGCCAGCCGCATGGCTTCGATCAAATGATGGTAAGCTTCCGCGCTCTGGGCACCCATGCTGGCAATGTCATATCCCTCAACAATGTTCATGGCTTCCAGGGCGGCGATACCCTGGCCGTTGGGTGGGCATTCCCAGCAGGTAACCCCCCGGTAGTCGGTGGATATCGCCTCGTCCCAGTCGGAGGTATGCTGGGCCAAGTCTTCGGTGGCGATCCAGCCGCCGTGTTCCTGAATAAAAGAGGCTATTTTTTCGGCGACTTTTCCGGTATAAAAAGCCTCCGAGCCTCCCTCGGCGATGGCACGCAGCGTCTTCCCCAGAGTGGTCAAGCGAATCAGTTCACCGGGCTGCGGAGCACGGCCGTCCAGCAGCATTTCCTGGCCCGACGGGTACCGGGCCAACCTGCCAACCTGTCCTGACCACTGGTGGGAGATAATGTCGGACACCGGAAAACCTTCTTCGGCATACTGTATGGCGGGTTTCAGAACTTCGGATAGGGGCATGCTGCCGTGGGCGTTCAGGATGGTCTCCCAGCCGTGCACTGTGCCGGGCACCGACACCGAGTAGACACCATCGTCGGGCATGTGGTGATAACCCTTGGACTTTAGTTCATCAATCGATGCCGCGCCGGGAGCGCGACCGCTGCCGTTCAGAGCGTGCACCTTCTTCTCGTTGGCGTTCCAGACCAGCGCGAACATGTCGCCGCCAATGCCGGTGGACTCGGGTTCCACCACGTTGAGCACCGCCGCGCTGGCCACGGCGGCGTCCACCGCATTGCCGCCCTGCATCAATATTTGCAGCCCGGCCATTGCCGCCAGGGGCTGGCTGGTGGCGACCATGCCGTTGCGGGCGTGTACTGTGGAACGCCGTGAATCGAAGAACATTTCGGTGACTCCTGATACTGCCTGACTATTGGGGGTCAGTTTACCATAGCGTGCTGCTGAGCGGCGTGTCGCTTTAGAATTGCCCCGTTGGCGTGGGACGTCCCTCAGGGTATGACTGTCCTTTCTCCCACACGGGGAGGAGATGCGGTTCACTAAGATCATCCAGTAAGCATCGGCATTACCCTTCCGGCAGCGTAGATTGTATACTGTGCCCTGAACCTTCTTGAAACTTTCCTGCGCTATTCTTGGGCAAGATTAACCGAGGTATTCCCATGACTCGAAAACTTGTGCTGAGCGTGGTTGACCAGTCCCCCATCCGGGAGGGCGGCACCACCGCTGAGGCATTACAAGAGACGATCAAGCTGGCCGTAGCTGCCGAGTCCTTTGGCTACCAACGCTACTGGGTGGCCGAACACCACAACCTGCCCAACTTTGCCGGTACCAGCCCTGAGATGATGATTGGACAGATTGCGGCGCACACCAAGACCATTCGGGTGGGCAGCGGTGGTGTCATGCTCTCTCATTACAGTCCGCTGAAGGTGGTGGAGAACTTCCGAATTCTGGACGCCCTCTACCCCGGACGTATTGACCTGGGCATTGGCCGCGCCCCGGGCAGCGACCAGCTTACCGCCGCCGCGCTGGCTTTCCCCGGCCCTCCCCGCACCATTGAGCGTTTTCCTCAACAGGTAACCGATGTGCTGGGTTACCTGGCAGGAGCAATGGCCGAAAATCATCCCTTTGCCCAGGTTCAGGCAACTCCATCATCGGGCGAAACCGCACCGGAGGTCTGGCTGCTGGGTTCTAGATACGAAAGCGCTTACATGGCCGCCCAGTTGGGTCTGCCCTTCGCCTATGCTCACTTCTTCGGCATGGGGGCGCAAGACGGCCCAACGATAGTTGAAGGCTACCGGCAGCATTTCCAACCGTCGGCGCATCTAGCGGAACCCAAGATAAACGTCGGAGTCCAGGTGGTCTGCGCCGAGACCGAAGAAGCAGCGTTGCGGGTGGCGTCAAGTCGCAACCTGGGCAGGCTCAGATCGGTAACCGGACGGGCCAAGGGCATACCTTCAATTGAAGACGCCCTTGCCTACAAGTACCGTGCCGATGAACTGGCGTTTGTGCAGCAGTACACCCAGAACTGCGTGGACGGGGATCCTCAACAGGTCAAACAGAGTCTGGAGGCCATCGCCGAACGCTACCAGACGCCGGACTTGAGCGTGGTGACCATTTGCTACAACTTTGAGGACCGGGTGCGCTCCTACGAATTGGTGGCCGAAGCCTGCGAAATAAGTAAATAGAGGCGAGTTTCAAACCCGCCTCTACAAAAGCCTGGATTTTGTTGAACCACCAGCTGAGGCTACTTTTATGCCCCCACTTTGGCGGCCAGGTCAACAAAGCTGCTGGCGACCACATTGAAAGAGGGGTCGGGCGTTGGGTCTGGGGTGCGGTCTGGCCCATGCTCCATTGGCCGGGGAACGAAGGCGGTCTTCACGCCGGTTTTCTGAGCCGACATCAGGTCGGGTTGATGGGCGGCGGTCATCACCACCTGCTCCGGGCGCAGGCCCAGCAACTCTACTGCGGTCAGATAGCTCTCCGGGTCGGGCTTGTAGTGACGGGCCACCTCTGCCCCCAGAATGCAGTCCCAGGGCAGACCGGAGTACTTGGCCATGTCGGTCATCAGGCGTATATTGCCGTTGGACATGGGTGCAATTATGTAGCGGTTCTTCAGGCGATAGAGTCCGGCCACCGTGTCCGACCAGGGCCGAAGAAAATGCCAGAAGAAATTCATTTCCGCCTTCTCGTCATCGCTGAGACCGCTAATCTCAAACTCGTTGAGCACATCTTCCAGACCCAGGCGATGCAATGCGTCCAGGTTGGTCCAGGGTAACTCGCCGGTGCGCACCTTGTTCATGTAGGGCCGATATTGGCCCCGCCAGGCATCGGCGAAGGCAGGCCAGTCGGCATTAATGCCCTTGACCCGGCCAAACTCCTCGCACTGCCGGATGATGCTGCCGCGCCAGTCCACCACCGTGCCGAAAACATCGAAGATAAAGGCTTTTACGTCGGTTGTATCCACAGAATCCTCCTTCATGGCCTATGAAGCCAGCTAACAACTTGCACAGATACTACCCCAACAGCAGCCATTTTGCCAGGAAATATAAACATATACCAAAGGAAATCCCCCGCTCACGGTTCAATCTGCTCACCACCAGCGGGGGAAATATTTCACTCAGGGCTATCCCTTGGCGAGATCAATCTCGCTGGCTAAACCTCAGGCCAGGCTGGAAACGGCTTTCTTAACCTCGTCGTAGTCAGGCTCGGTGCCTGGATTGGGGGCCACCCATTTGTAGCGGACGACTCCCGCTTTGTCCACCACCACCACTGCCCGGTTGGCCACCACGTATCCTTCCAGACCGGCCAGGTTGGGGAATGCCAAACCGTACTGGTTTACGACCTCCCGTCCAAAATCGCTCAGGAAAGGATAATTGACGTTGTTCTGGTCGGCCCAGGCCTTTTGGGCGAAGGGCCCGTCGACGGTGATACCAACAACCTGCGCATTCATGGCGTTGAACTGGTCAACGTTGTCGCGCAAGGTGCACGCCTCGGTGGTGCAGACGCCGGTGAAAGCACCTGGGAAAAAGGCCAGAACGACGTTCTTGCCCTTGAACTCACTTAGACTCCGCTCCTTGCGGTCGGTATCGTACAGGGTGAAATCTGGGGCTGATTGTCCTACTTCGACGGCCATGATTTATCCTCCTAACCTATAGCTACCAGCATCATGCAGAGGTTGCTGGGAACCCAAAACTTGCGTTCTGCTGTTCAACTGCCGACGGGTATTTTATCACAGCTAGAATGGCGATCAAACTCAGTTCACCCCTTTGGCCTTCACCCAGCGGCCTGAATACGCGACAGTTTGATGAGCGGCATCGTCTCAACTTGCCCGCGTGGTGAAAATTAGAACCTCGCGCCTTGCTCGCGCCTTGGATGTAGGGGAAGTCTTTCGTGCCTGCCCAGGGCAGACATTCAGGTGCGCCCATACGCATTCGAGAAAGAACGCTATTGATATCCCCCAGACTTACAAGAAGAAGGCGTAGCTTAATAGGGTATAATAGGCTATCAGCAATTTGGAGGATACCAATAACGAAATGCGGATGGCAGCAGGCACCGAAGATCGGGAAAGAGGCGCTGACTTGGCGGAGGCTGCGCCCATTATCAGGGCCAATGGCCTCAGCGTTTACTACGGCACCAAGCAAGTTCTCTCTGATGTGACCCTGGATTTCCCTAGCAACAAAGTTACGGCCATCATTGGCCCCTCTGGGTGCGGCAAGAGTACTTTGTTGCGCTGCTTCAACCGCATGAACGACTTGATTCCCAACTTCAATATGACCGGGCAAATCCTGTTTGATGGGGTTGATCTGTACGGCCCAGGGGTAGACTCCACCGAAATCCGCTATCAAGTTGGCATGGTGTTCCAGAGACCCAACCCCTTCCCTAAATCGATCTTCGACAACGTAGCATTTGGCCCCAAGATCAACGGCTACGAGGGCAAATTGGATGAACTGGTGGAACAGTCCCTGCGGCGGGCGGCGTTGTGGGAAGAAGTCAAAGACCGGCTCAAGAGCAGCGCCCTTGCGCTATCCGGTGGGCAGCAGCAACGCCTCTGCATTGCCCGCGCGTTGGCGGTGCATCCCCGGGTAATCCTGATGGACGAACCTTGTTCCGCCCTCGACCCCTTTGCCACCCTGGCAATTGAAGAACTGATGCGGGAACTGTCGGAAGACTACTCAATCATTATAGTAACTCACAACATGCAGCAGGCCGCCCGGGCATCTGATTACACCGCCTTCCTGATGGGTAACGAAGAACGCATTGGAGAATTGATCGAGTTTGGCGAAACCAGGCAGATAACCACCAATCCTGAAGATGAGCGCACAGAAGCGTACATAACCGGCAGATTCGGCTAACCGGGGAGATTGAGGAGGCAATTGTGGTAAGGGCTGATTTTGACCGAAACTTAAAAACTCTGCAGGACGACCTGATCTCGTTGGGAAGCATGGTGGAAAAGGCGGTCACCAAGTCGCTGATTGGTCTGAAGAACCGGGACTTGCAACTCTCCCGTCAGGTGGTTGAAGAGGACGACTACATTGATCAACAGCGGTATCAGTTGGAAGAGCAGTGCATCGACCTGATTGCCACTCAGCAGCCCATCGCCATTGACCTCCGGACGCTGATGGCGGTGCTTCACATCGCCACGGAACTGGAGCGCATGGGTGACTACGCTGAGGGAATTGCCAAGATCAGTATTATGATGGGCGACGAGCCGCCGCTGAAACCCTTGATCGACATCCCCAGGATGGCGGAAAAGGCGACCACAATGTTGCAGCACAGCCTGGACGCCCTGGTCAACCGGGATGAAGCAGCCGCCCTGGAAGTGCGCAACGCTGATGATGAAGTGGATGACCTCTACGAGCAGATTTACCGAGAACTGCTCACCTACATGATTGACGACCCCTCAACAATTCAGCGCGCCACCTACCTGCTGTGGGTGGCCCACGACCTGGAACGCATCGCCGATCGGGCCACCAATATCGCTGAGCGGGTCATTTTCTTGGTGACCGGGAGGCTTACCGGGGTTAACGTTTCCCAGTATTAACCCTAGTACTAACATCAGCGTAACTGATGAAAACCTGGTCACAGTATCACAATTGTTGACAATGCCCGACATGGGGGCTAGACTCCTAGAGATATGCAATTTGTAGCTATTCGCGTTTGCACCTGTACGTGTCCCCCGTCATAGGGGGGCAGAATTGTTATTGCCTTAAGTAACGCCCTGCGCCCGCTAGTGACTATGCCACCTGAGCGGGCGTTTAATTTTGTCTAACTATGTGTCCAACATTAAGGAGGGAGCCCAGTGACCAGCCAGACCAATATCACCCAGGAGCAGATATACCAGAAAAGCATTGAGCTATCCAAAGATTCGCCCGGGATTATCCCCTTCATGGAGGACGAAGTTCAGCGGTTTGAGGTTGAATCGGCCAGTTTCCAGGCTGGAGAGCAAGACAATACCGTGTTCACGCCCTTCCGCTTGAGGCAGGGAGTTTACGGACAGCGACAGGCCGACGTTCAAATGATTCGGGTGAAAATTCCAGGCGGAATTCTCACCGCGGAGGCCCTGAAGGTATTGGGAGACATCGCCGAGCGGTACGCGCCTCTGAAGAAGGGGCACATTACCACCAGAGAAAATGTCCAACTACATCATATTCCCCTGCCCGAATGTCCCGAAGTCTTGCGTCTGTTGGCCACCGCTGGTCTAACCAGCCGTGAAGCTTGCGGCAATACAGTCCGCAACGTGGTCGGTTCCCCGGTGGCCGGGGTTTGTCCCGACGAAGTTTTTGACCCGACGCCGTATTTGACCGCCTATGTCCGCTTTGGCGTGCGGCATCCCATCACCCAGAGCTTCCCCCGCAAGTTCAAGACCGCCTTCACCGGCTGCGATAGTCACGACACCGTCGCCGCCGCGATTCAGGACTTGACCTACGTCGCCCAGATCAAGGAAGTCGACGGCCAGTCCAAGCGCGGATTCAAGGTGTTTGTGGGTGGCGGTACCTCCATCATGCCCCGGCTGGCCAAGCCCTTGTATGATTTCCTGCCGGAGGATGATTATCTGCGGCTGGCGTTGGCGATTTGGACGGTTTTCAATAACGCAGACATGCTGCGCAAGAACCGGATGATGGCGCGATTAAAGGTTCTAATCGACAGAATCGGCCTGGATGCCTTCCGTGAGCTGGTTGAGGCTGAACTGGAAAAGATTGGGCCGATTGATGCCAAGCCGCTGATGGCCGCAGAAGTTGCTCAGCGAGAAACCCCTCCCGAACTAACAGCCGTTGCTTCCAATGGACAGAACGGTGGTGGGGAGTATGGCTACTGGAAGGCCACCAACGTGTCGTCTCAGCAGAAGGCTGGATACTATATGATTCTGGTCAAGCCGGAGCGCGGTGACCTGTCCCCGGCCCAATTCTACGGTCTGGCCGACCTGGTGGGCCGTTACACCGGAGGGCGAGCCACCGTCACCCAGGAGCAGAACTTGCTCTTGCGCTGGGTGCCTGAAGGTTCTTTGCACGACGTTTGGGCAGCTCTCGGCGCCCTGGGCCTGGCCGAACCGGGCGCGACTCACATTACCAACGTGGTTTCCTGCCCCGGCACCGATAGCTGCAAGCTGGGTATCACTTCGTCAATGGGTCTGGCCAAAGCGATTCGCGGCGAGTTGGGCTCCTGGGGTGATGATCTGCTCCGTGACGAGGGCGTACAGAAAATCCGCATCAAGATGAGCGGCTGCCCCAACGGTTGCGGCCTGCACCACATCGCCAACATTGGCTTCCACGGTGCCGCCGTCAAAGGCCCCGACGGTCAGCAGATTCCGGCCTACGAGCTATTCCTGGGCGGTAACTACGGCGACAACCGGGTTGAGGACTCACAGATCGGCACCAGGATACCCAAGGTCAAGGTGCCGGCCAAGCTGGTGCCCAAAGTGGTAAAAGAGGTAGTGACCTACTACAAGGAGAATCGTCAGGGCGAGCAGGAGCGGTTCAATCAGTTCCTGAGCCGAGTGGGCATAGAGGAGCTAACCGCGGTCGCCGTCAAAGCCCAGGAGGCCGCCGAGTCGGCGCAGCCAGGCTCGGATATGTACATCGACTGGGAACGCACCAACCTCTATAAGGTGGAGCGCGGCGAGGGCGAGTGCGCCGTCTAGGACAAAAATAGTGGCAGCTTCATTAAACGGCCGGGTGCTGGCCTTTGTCGAGTCCCGGATGCCGGAGCAGATGGCCTCGCTGGTCCAGCGCCACGGCGGCGTTCCCTACTCGGCTCCGGTCCTTGAGGAAATCTACCTCAAGGACAGCCCTGAGGTGCAGCAGTTGGTTGCCGACGTATGCGGCGGGCAAGTCGATGTCGTATTGCTGTTAACCGGCGTGGGCACCCGGGCGTTGATTGAGACTGCCGCGTCAATGGGTCGGCAGGAAGAGTTCATTGACTCTCTCAACCGCTTGCAGGTTATCGCCCGCAGTCCCAAACCAGCTAGCGTGCTGCGTCAGCACAAAATCCACATCGACGTAATGCCGCCGGAGCCCTTCACCTCAGAAGACCTGGTTCAGGCCATCACCGGCCTGGAATTGCAGGGCCAAGAGGTGGCGGTGCAGAAGTACGGTGGGCCAAACAGCTTCCTTTTGCAGAGCCTGCGGGAGCGGGGCGCCAAGGTCAGGGAGGTTACCCTATATACCTGGGGCCTGCCCGCTGATCGGACTCCGGCCCTGGGCCTGATCGACGCCCTGGTTCAGGGGCAAATCGACTCGCTGGCCTTCACCAGCCAGCCTCAGGTGGGTAATCTGCTGACCATCGCCAAAGATGCCGGTAAAGAAGAGGCACTGCGTGAGAGCCTTAACGGGCCGGTGGTGGTCGCTTCGGTGGGGCCGGTGTGCAGCCGCCGTTTGCGGGATGCTGGTATCAAAATCGACGTAGAGCCGGAGCATCCTCACATGGGTAATCTGGTGTTGGCGGTGGCGGAGCACTTTGAGCGGCAGATGGCGATAAGCTGACACTGCCGTCTAAATCGTGGCAATTTCCGGTATAAACCAACATGAGTCATCCCGAATTTAGGCGATAAGGAACGCTCTCTGAGTTGCCTTCGTCGTTCCGGCGAAAGCCGGAATCCAGAGCGCCACTTATGGGTCTACCTGCTGGCGAGCCAAGGAAAGATCGCACTAATCGAAAAACTAATCCCTAGTGGCGTTACCTTGATAAAGAGGTTGGTTGTCTGGGTTCCGGCTTCCGCCGGAACGACGAGTGGGATGGCATCGCCCTCTACAAGCGGGTATCTGCCGACTCATATTTAGCCAGTTGACCGACGAGCCTACCGGCCAACCAGAAAATTCGGGATGACTCATGTTTACTTTTACATCTTGAACCACCGGCGGAATCTGTCCCAATATGTGACTTCCTGCTCAATGGCCTGACCCCTCCAGCGTTTCTCCATGGGGATTGAACGGGGTTTGACGAAGAACAGCAGGTAGGCCCCCACCAGAAATCCCAGGCCGACCCAGATCAGCGGACGCACCCAGAAAGCCCCAATCAGCAGCAGCACCAGTCCGATTACTGCCAGTTTGCCCGGCGACACCATTGGCCAGAAGCTGGTCTTATTGGAGATTGGCGCTGGAGGCTGAGCTTCACGGGACACTACCGGCGCGTCGTCAGCGGGTTTTTCCGACCCACGGCTGGCGCCGGTGCGGGTCTTTTCGCCCATTCCGCGCAGTATGTCTTCGATCTCTTCCTGGTATCTCTCTGGCATAACCCCTCCGCTCTACAACTTGCCTTCACACCACATCAGATTTTATGAAATTAAGCGCCGGGTGGTCTGGGCTGTGTTCGGTCGTAGTAACTGAACCTAGCCGGTCGTTGGTAGAACTTTGCGCTCCAACTCAATCGGCTAGATCGGGACGTCATGGAAACTAATGGAAAACCAATGGGCGTTTCTATTTGGGTTGGCTACTATCAGCCAATTATACAAGACGGTTATCAGTTAAGAAAGTGAAATTTCAAAGTCGTCGGTGTTTTGGGTGTTTCGAGTGTTTTGATCAACCACAGGGTCGGCGGATTCCAGTTTGAGTTTTTGTAGAAATTTTCCAACTTGCTCCAAGCTGGGCACATAAATCAGGTGAGAAGGGCAGTGACGGCAGTCGGAAGACCCAAATCCCCGGATCGGTGCAATAACGCCCCGATGACTCAATGCTGACTGACTCCAAACACATTCCTGCCGTGTATTGCTCTGTGTCCACCAGACCTGCACTATCTTGGCTGATCGGGATAGATAGTCTATGTGCCAGTGTAGTTTCTTGTCGGGACGCAAATGCCGGCGCAAGCGCCCCTCCAAACTGTTCAGCGCGCTGCCGAAGTACAGATAGCAGCCCGACGGAAAAGGAAAAGTGCCAAGCTTGCCAATTGTGAGTTCGCACGTGGCGGATAGCTGTAGCACCAGGGCATAACTGCCTTTCAATTTTGCTCCTTGCGGTGGGCTGGTCTGCGGCGTTTGATTCCTGGGGTTGACTCTGAATATTAGCAGCAATTCTAATTATGGCAATTCGACCCCGCGTATCGGCAGAAAATCGCTCCTCTGAACCCATCACTCGTATCTGTACAAGAGG
>MUCJ01000035.1 GCA_002816715.1 SAR202 cluster bacterium Casp-Chloro-G3
AATCTGCAAAGTTATGGACTTGGCCGGCCAGACCGGCTGCCCAATTATCGGCTTGAACGACTCCGGCGGCGCGCGAATCCAGGAAGGCGCGTCCAGCCTGGCCGCCTACGGCGATATATTCCTGCGCAACACTCGCTTTTCCGGAGTGATTCCGCAAATATCCGTGATTATGGGGCCATCGGCGGGCGGCGCGGTCTACTCACCGGCGATTACCGATTTCATTTTCATGGTCAAAGGCACCGGCCAGATGTACATCACCGGCCCCGATGTGGTCAAGGCCGTTACTGGCGCTGAAGTGACTCATGAGGAGTTGGGGGGCGCCGACTCTCATGCAACTCGCAGCGGAGTGGCCCAGTTTGTCTATGAGACCGAAGAGGAATGCCTTGAGGAGGTACGGCGTCTGCTCAGCTTCCTGCCAGCCAACAATCTGGAAGACTCACCAGCCTACGGAAGCGACGACCCGGCAGGCCGCTCCGACCCGGAACTCCGTTATCTGGTGCCTGACGAATCCAACCGCCCTTACGACATTCGTGACTTGATTTACAAGATTGTGGATGAAGCAGATTTCATGGAAGTCCATCAGAGCTTTGCCCCTAACATTGTGGTTGGCTTTGCGCGGCTCAGCGGGCGCACGGTGGGGATCGTCGGCAACCAGCCCGCTTATCTGGCTGGCGTGTTGGACATCAACGCCTCGGCCAAAGCAGCTCGGTTTGTGCGCTTCTGCGACTGCTTCAATATCCCGCTGGTGACGCTGGTGGACGTGCCGGGGTTCATGCCGGGAGTCGATCAGGAATACGGCGGCATCATCCGTCATGGAGCAAAGCTTATTTACGCTTACGCGGAAGCGACGGTGCCCAAAATCAGCGTCATTATCCGCAAAGCCTACGGCGGCGCTTATATTGTTATGAGCAGCAAGCACCTCAGTTCAGACATCAATCTGGCCTGGCCCTCAGCGGAAATTGCGGTGATGGGGCCGGATGGCGCGGTTAACATAATATATCGAGAGCAGATTGCCAAAGCGGAAGACCCGAAACAGACCCGACAAGAGTTGACCCAAGACTACCAGGACAAGTTTACCAATCCCTACATTGCCGCCAGCCGGGGTTACCTGGACGATGTTATTGACCCGGCCGAGACCCGCGCCAAGATAATCATGTCGCTAACCATGCTCCAGAACAAGCGGGACAGCCTCCCCGCCAAGAAACACGGCAACATTCCCCTGTAGTGTCTCTGCCCTAGTGCCCCAGTGTCCCGGCTGCTGTTATACTGACGCCACTTTATCGCTGACCGCTGAAGCGATCGATTTGATAGGCTTCCCAGCGGTCGGTCAAAGGGTAGAATTTACCGATGGAATTTGGACTATTCGATCAGTTGCCCTGCGCGGCAACTCAACAAACAGCGACCCGTTACCAGGACATCATCAGCCAGAGTAAGCTAGCCGATGAACTGGGCCTCGACTCGGTGTGGCTGGCCGAGTACCACTTTACTCCCCGGTTCTCGATCATGCCTTCACCGTTGCTGGTGGCCTCGGCAATATCCCAATGCACCCAAAGAGTGAAAATTGGCACCGCGGTGAACTTGTTACCCTTGCACCAGCCCGTCCGTCTGGCCGAAGAAGTAGCTACGCTGGACGTGCTTTCCCAAGGGAGGGCCATCTTTGGCATCGGCCGGGGGGCCAACGCAGACCATTACGCTGGAATGGGTATTTCCATGGAAGAAGGACGGCCCCGGTTTGCTGAGGCTCTGGACCTGGTGCTCAAATGCTGGACTCAGGAGCGGTTTTCCCACCAAGGGACCTATTTCCAGGCCAGCGATGTCCAGGTAGTGCCCAAGCCGTACCAACAGCCGCATCCGCCGGTCTTCATTGCCGCCAACAGCCCCGAAACCTTTCCCATGGTCGGTGAACTGGGGCACAACATTCTGGTGACTCCCTTGATGAGAGGCAACGAAGGAGTGCAGGACAATCTGTTGGTGTACCGCCAGAAGTTGACCGAGCATGGTCATGATCCCTCCAAGGTGAATGTATTCCCCATCCTCACTGCTTGCGTTGCAGAGACCGGCAAGAAAGCCCGGGCGATCATGGAGCCATCCCTGAATAATTACCTTGGAGTGTTACGAGAGCGGCGTCCCAGTGCCTTGGGTCGGGCCATCGACCTCTCATCGGAAGTAATCATGCGGGACTTTGCCGTAGTCGGCGACCCTCAGGAGTGCATCGATCAGATCGCGCGGTTCAAGGAAATGTTCGACTGCCAGGGCATCATGTTCTGGCACAACATTGGCGGGATGGTTCCCAACGAAGAACTGAGCAAGTCGATGAAGCTATTCGCTGACAAGGTGCTGCCCCATTTTAAATAGCCTGGGAGGGCGGGAATACCCTTTTGGTTCCAAGCCAGGTCACGCCAAGCCGGGTCACGCCAAGTCGGGGAAGTAAGGGAGAACGTGTGACGCTGTTTGAACACGGTAGACAGCAGACCGCCCATCAGACTGCTCCACTGCCTGAGCGAATGCGGCCCCAGTCCTTCGACGAGTTTGTCGGCCAGGAGCACATCCTGGCGTCAGACCGCGTGTTGCGCCGCTCAATTGACGCCGACCGTGTGCCGTCTTTCATCCTCTGGGGGCCGCCGGGCAGCGGCAAGACCACTTTGGCGCGGCTGGTGGCGGGAGTCACCAAGGCCCACTTTGAACCGATCAGCGCGGTCACTTCCGGCGTGGCCGACCTCCGCCGCATCGTCGCCGAATCCAGAGACCGTCAGGCCATGTACCAGCGGCCCACCATACTGTTCGTGGACGAGATTCACCGTTTTAACAAGTCCCAGCAGGATGTGATTCTCCCTCATGTCGAAGATGGCACCGTCACCCTGATCGGAGCCACCACTGAAAACCCCTCCTTCGAGGTCAACGCTCCTTTGCTTTCGCGCTGCCGGGTGTTCACCCTACAGCCCCTGACCCAAGCGCAAATGGAGGGTATCATTCTGCGAGCGTTGTCCGATGAGGAGCAAGGGCTGGGCCAGCTTCACGCCGAATTGACCGATGAAGCGATGGGCCATCTGGTCAACATCGCCAACGGCGACGCAAGAGTGGCCCTCAACGCCCTGGAAACTGCCGCCTACGCCGTTGAACCTGACGGTAACCAACATCGCCCGATTGATCTGGACACCATTTCTGACGCTCTGCAGCGCCGCTCCCCTCAGTACGATAAGGCTGGCGAAGGTCACTACGACACCATCTCGGCGTTCATCAAGTCGGTGCGCGGATCTTCGCCGGATGGCGCGCTCTACTGGCTGGCCCGTATGATCGAATCCGGCGAAGACCCAATGTTCATTGCGCGGCGGTTGGTGATTCTGGCCGCTGAGGACATCGGCCTGGCTGAGCCGCAAGCCTTGGCGATGGCAGTGGCGGCGCAGCAGGCGGTGCACTTCATCGGCATGCCCGAAGGCCGCATTCCCCTGGCCGAAGCCACTGTATTCCTGGCCACCGCCCCCAAGAGCAACGCGGCGTATATGGGGTTGGAGCAGGCGCTGGACGACGTGCGCAAGCTGCCCAACGACCCGGTGCCGCTGCACCTGCGCAACGCCGTTACCAACATGATGAAAGATATGGATTACGGCAAGGGATACCGATACTCCCATGAGTATCCTGGGCACTTTGCCGAGCAGGAGTACCTGCCGCCGGCCCTGAAAGACCGCCGCTACTACCAGCCCTCGGTAGAGGGTAAAGAGCGGGAGATTGACGAGCGGTTGAAGCAGTGGTGGGGAGGAGCAAACCGAACGGAAGCTGATGAGCCGTAGGGACGAGTTATCCCGAATTTTGGGGTAAAGGCTAGACCGGTGAATGAGTTCTCTAAAAACGATTCGATAGAAACACGATTACGAGCGGCGATGCCAGCGTCCTCGTCGTTCCGGCGAAAGCCGGAACCCAGTCAAGCAAGCTCTTCATAAAGGTCACGTCCTTGGGGATGGGACTTTTCAATAGCCCGATTTTTCACGCGGCGTATAATGCTCGTTCTGCCTGCTGGCCAGCAAATAGAAATATGGCTGACGCTCCTGGTCTGGATTCCGGCTTTCGCCGGAACGACGTCAGTAGTCCTGACCAGCGAATTTTGTAGGCCGATTACGCTCCGGCCAAAGCCCTGATCACATCCTCTGACTGCACCACGTCGGCCTGGCGGGGGAAAATGCGCTGGATCAGGAAGTCGTGCACTTCAATGTCCGAGTCGGAACAGCAGTCCTCGGCGATGATGATGCGGTAGTCGGAGTCGGCAGCGTAGCGGGTGGTGGACAGCACCACGCCGCTGGTAGCGTACCCCAGCAGGATAATTGTCTCGATGTTGTTGGCCCGTAGCGTCATGTCCAGGTCGGTGCCGAACAGGGCGTTGACCCGGTGCTTGCCCACCACCACCTCGCCTTCAATTGGCCGGACTCCCTCGTGGATCACCAGCATTGGGTCGCTGATGGCCGGTTGGCCTGAAGCCTTGCGCTGGCTGAAAGTCTTGTTGCGGTCGCTGATCTCGACGTAGCCGGGCCGAAACACGGTAGCCGAATAGCAGACCAGGATGCCCGCGTCCCGCGCCGCCTTTTGCAGCGCTTGGGTCTTCTCCACCACCTTGCGGTCGATGGCGTGGGGCAGGGTGGTCATCAGGTCCCGGTAAAAATCAGCAATCAGCAAAGCTGTTTTTGACTTGTCTAATGTGATGTCGGGCATAGCGTGCCTCCGATGCAAATCATCTAGTTCTAATAGTTAACCCTTGTTGGCCGACCTTAACCCGCCCACAACTCTGGACGTTCGGCTCAGGGCTTCATCAATGTCGCCGCCGTCGACGTGGCGGTGCGTCACCATGCGGATAGAATGCTTGCCCGGGGTGCTGACCAGCACGTCCTCGCGGCTCAAGGCGCTGATCACGTCGGCGGCCACTCCCACCGACTCATCCACGTCAAAAATCACGATGTTGGTCTGGATGCTGTCTGGGTCTACGCTCAGGCCGTCAATGTTAGCCAGCCCGTGGGCCAGTCGGCGGGCGTTGGCGTGGTCTTCGGCCAATCGGTCAACCATGCTATCAAGGGCCACCAGGCCGGCAGCGGCCAGCACTCCCGCCTGGCGCATTCCGCCGCCCACCATCTTGCGCCAGCGTAGCGCCTCGTCGATAAATTCTTGGGAGCCACACATCACCGACCCGACCGGGCAACTGAGAGCCTTGGACAGACAGAAGGAAACGTCGTCCACGTCTTTCACCAACTCTTTGGCCGGGACTTCCAGGGCGACGGCGGCGTTGAAGAGGCGCGCGCCATCCAGGTGCACCTTGGCTCCGGCGGCATGGGCGACGTCGGCCGCTCGCTTGGTGTCTTGCGGGGTCAGGACTCCGCCGCTGCATCGGTTGTGGGTGTTCTCCAGACAGAGCAACGTGGTCGGTGGTGTATGGATGTTGCCTCGGGGCCGGATGGCTTCGGCCAGGTCACCGGGGTCAATCTCACCCTGGGGGCCGTTGGGCACCAGCCGAATCTGTACGGCGGCCAACCCGGAAGCCCCGCCGGACTCGTTCCAGAAAATATGGGCCTGGTCACCCATGACGATCTCGTCGCCCCGCTGGCAGTGGGCCAGAATCGCCACCAGATTGCTCATGGTGCCGCTGGCCATCAGCAAGCCCGCCTCCTTGCCCAGCATTTCGGCGGCGCGTTCTTGTAGGCGGTTGATGGACGGGTCTTCTTTGAAGACATCGTCGCCCACCTCGGCATTAGCCATAGCCCGACGCATTTCGTCGGTGGGTTTGGTGACAGTGTCGCTGCGCAAGTCGATAACGCTCATAAATCCCCCAATTGCCATATTGCCACAGTAGTTATTGATAGTGGTTACGATCAGTTATTGGTGCCAAATATTGATGCCAAATTTCCCGAGAAATGTTGCCAGAGATTGCCCGTCATTCTAGCAGTATTCCTTGCCAAACACTACCAAGTTCTCTAAGATGGGGTTACCTGTAAATGGGGTTACCTGTAAGTGGAGGCTTGACCATGCGGCAGAGTGCGGTGACCTTCAAGGCCAAGGGCCTGAACTTTGAGGGAGTAGTTGCTACCCCCGACGACACCGGCGGTAAGTTCCCGGGCGTAGTAATTTGCCACCCGCACCCCCTGTTCGGTGGCAACATGGACAACAACGTAGTGCTTGCCGTGACCTACAGCTTGGCCCAGCAGGGTTTCGCCACGCTGCGATTCAATTTCAGGGGTGTGGGCAACAGCGAGGGCGAACACACCAAGGGTGAGCAAGAGTACCAGGAAGCGGTGGCGGCTATGGACCTGCTGCAAGCCTGGCCGGGAGTGGACGGGCAAAAAATTGGGCTGGCTGGCTATTCCTTCGGTACTAGAGTCGTATTGAGCCACCCGGAAGTGCAGAAGAAGCCTAAAGTGTTTGCGCTAATTTCGCCATCTTTTGAAGCTTTGGAGACGGCAACCCTCAAGAAGAACAAGCGGCCCAAACTGATAATTACCGGCGACCGGGACAAGCTGATTCAATCTGAAAACCTGCAACCCGTGCTGGAGTCCTTCGCCGTACCGCCAACTTTCAAGTTGGTGCCCGGCGTTGACCACTTCTGGATGGGAAAAGAGGACCTGCTGGTGGAGGAAGTGTGCCCCTTCTTCTCTGAGAACTTAGCCTAGCTCATGCCCTTTCCTGTGGCGACTCCTGAGTCCGCCAATCCCAAGCCACGGCCCCTATACCGGGATTTTGCCGTCTTGCAGTTGGCGGCACTGGCTTTTCTATTGGATCAACTCACCAAATATCTGGTGATTCAATTACTTGCTCCTGGCTTCTCCTTCCCATTTCGCGGATTCTTTCGTTTTACCCACGTGCATAACACCGGCAGCGCCTTCGGCATTTTGCAGGGGTTGAATACGCCGTTGATATTCGTCTCGTTCATCGGCATTATCATTTTGGTGCTGATCTATCGAAGCCAGCCCCATCCCAGCAACTGGCTACGCCTCAGCCTGGCCCTCCAATTGGGCGGAGCTTTCGGCAATCTGATTGACCGCGTGCGCTTGGGCTATGTGACCGACTTTATCGACATCGGCCCTTGGCCGGTGTTCAACCTGGCTGATGCTTCGATAGTTACTGGACTGGTCATACTGGCCTGGGTGCTGACGCGGAGCGGGTCTCCCAAAGAACAAACCGCCCCGGCGTTGGACAGCTACCCCAGAGGTGGCGACGCGTTAGCAGATGTTCAGGAAGACCGGAACATGGTTCCTTCCCCTACCGAAATATTGGAGGAAGATGAACCCAGCCCAGAGGTTAACCTAACTGTCATTGTGCCAGATGAAATACCCCCAACGTTGCCGACTTTGCTGGAAGGCACCGCCGATCGCCCCACTGAGTCGGAGCGACCGTGACGGACGCCGCGAAACCTCCCATAGTTGGGGAGGGGCGAAGAGAGTTTCGGCGGGAGTTCAAAGTCAGTGAGGGCAACTTACGCTTGGATCAGTTTCTGGCCAACCAATCGATGCAGTTGACCCGTAGCCGTTTGCATGCCCTGATTAGCGAAGGACAAGTCCGTCTAAATGGCAGCCTGGCCAAGCCGTCGCAGAAGGTGCGGTCCGGAGATAATATCAGCCTGGTGGTGCCGCCGCCTCGGGAGTTAGACCTGACTCCCGAGCCTATCCCCTTGGCAGTGGTCTACCAGGACTCACAGTTGATCGTGATTAACAAACCGGCGGGACTTTCGGTGCATCCGGGGCCGGGTCACCCCAGTGGGACACTGGTCAACGCCCTGCTGGCCTGTTGCCCAGATATTCAGGGTATTGGCGGCGCGTTACGCCCGGGCATTGTCCACCGGCTGGACAAGGACACCTCCGGTCTGATGATGGTCGCCAAGACTGACCGCGCCCACCTGCATTTATCGGAGCAGATCAAGTCTCGATTGGTGACCAAGGGCTATACGGCGTTGGCCTCCGGCGCGATGAAGTCCCAAGAGGGTGTCATTGACGCTCCCATCGCCAGGGACCCGCGAAACCGCAAGAAAATGGCGGTGGTAGATGGCGGCAAAGAGTCACGCACCCGCTATCGAGTAGTCAAGCAATTTGATGCTGGGAGCTTGTTGGAGATATACCTGGAATCCGGCAGGACTCACCAGATCAGGGTGCATCTGGCCCACCTGGGACATCCGCTGGTGGGGGATTCAGTGTACGGCAAGCGGAGTCCGGTGCTGGGCCGTCAGTTCTTGCACGCTCATCATCTAAGCTTTGAGCACCCGGTCGGCGGTGAACGGTTGGATTTTAGGACGGATTTGCCCGAAGACCTGGATTTGGCCTTAAGCATCTACCGAGATTTCAGCCGACAAAGCTGAATCGACCAGCGAAGACTGCTTCCAAGCCGTGAGGCTCAGAGCTTTCTCCACCTCGGCCAGCAGGGTGTTCAGGTGGAAGGGTTTTGGCAACAAAGCAACGGCTCTGAACCTATCGGCTACATGCCGGGCTTCTTCGCCCTGAGCGCTGGCAATGATCAGCGGTGTTTGAGGAATAATCCCCAACTTTTCCAGCGCAGTGGCCGTCTCGTCGCCTACAATGCCGGGCAGATTCATGTCCAGAATCACCAGATCAGGCTTCTCCCGCAGAGCCTCGGCGACGCCATCCTCTCCAGTGTAGGCCAGCACGACGGTGTGATTGGCGGTGGCCAACGCTGAACGGTAAAGCTGGGACAAAAGCTTTTGGTCTTCAATGACCAGAATTCTGGACATACTGATCTCCTCGCCTGACCGTTACCATCTGTTCACATAGTATTTCCCTTTGGTGGTGCGCTCCGTTAAAAGAGTGGCGGGTCTGGTTAATTTTGGTAACATCTGGGTTAACGAAACTACTAAACTGCGGACTTTCGCAATTACGCAGCTGCCAGGAAAGAGTCGGACACCCTTTGGTGTGCTAGAATACAGTCGCCAAAGATTGTACGACTACGTACTGGAGGGCATCATAAAAGGGATGGGATAATAGCGGAGACCTACCCTATGACTAATGCCGATTCTACTGCATCTACCGACTTCATTCGCAGCATCGTCACCGACGATCAGCGCACCGGCAAATACGATGGGCGGGTGGTGACCCGATTCCCTCCGGAACCCAACGGTTACCTGCACATTGGCCACGCCAAGTCCATTTGCCTAAATTTTGGCGTTGCCTCAGAGTTTGGCGGTGTTTGCCACCTGCGTTTTGACGACACCAACCCCACCAGGGAGGACGTTGAGTACGTCGATTCGATAATCGAGGATGTGCGCTGGCTGGGCTATGACTGGGGCGAACACCTTTATTATGCGTCTGATTACTTCGACCGGTTGTACGAATTCGCCGTTGAACTGATCAAGTTAGGCCTGGCCTACGTCGACAGCCTGACCGCTGAGGAGACTCGCCAGTACCGGGGAACCCTGACCGCGCCGGGTATGGACAGCCCATATCGAGACCGATCTATCGAAGAGAATCTGGACCTGTTTGAGCGCATGAAGGCTGGCGACTTTGCCGACGGCTCCCATGTCTTGCGGGCCAAAATCGACATGGCGTCACCCAACCTGAATATGCGCGACCCGACTCTGTATCGAATTCGCAAAGTAACGCATCACCGCACCGGGGACAAGTGGCAGATCTACCCGATGTATGACTTCGCCCATTCATTATCTGACTCGATTGAGAGGATTACCCATTCACTGTGCACCCTGGAGTTTGAAGGCCACCGCCCGCTCTATGATTGGTTCTTGGATACCGTGAACGTGTATCATTCGCAGCAGATTGAGTTTGCCCGGCTGAAGCTCAGTCACACCGTGTTGAGCAAACGCAAGCTGCGTGCCCTGGTCGAGGGCGGCTTTGTTAGCGGTTGGAACGACCCCAGGATGCCCACTCTTTCGGGCCTTCGCCGACGCGGCTACACTCCCCAGGCCATCCGCAGCTTTTGCGACCAGATTGGCATCGCCAAACGGGACAGCGTCACTGAGTTGGCCTTGCTGGAACACTGCCTGCGGGAAGACTTGAACCAGCGAGCGCCCCGGGTCATGGCGGTGCTGCATCCATTAAAGGTGGTCTTGACCGACTATCCCGACCAACAGGTTGAGGAGTTCGACGCGATCAACAATCCGGAAGACCCAGAGATGGGCACCCGCAAAGTGCCTTTTTCCAAAGTATTGTATATTGATCGGGATGATTTTCTGGAAGATCCCCCCAGCCGTTTTTTCCGATTAGCTCCGGGCCGTGAAGTGCGCCTGCGTTCCGCTTACTACATCACCTGCGTGGACGTAATTAAAGATGAAGCCACCGGCGAGATCGTGGAGTTGCACTGTACCTATGACCCGGAGTCCAGGGGAGGGTCATCACCGGACGGACGCCGCGTCCGAGGCACGCTACACTGGGTGTCGGCTTCCCACGCGGTTGCCGCCGAGGTGAGGCAATACGACCACTTATTCTCGAAATCGGACCCGGACGACGACAGTGACGGCAATGAGTTTACCGACAATCTGAACCCAGACTCGCTGGAGACCTTAACCGATTGCCGCGTTGAGCCGAGTCTGCTGGAAGCGGCTCCTGGGAGCATCTTCCAGTTTGAGCGGCAGGGCTATTTTTGCGTGGATGCCGTCGATTCGAAACCAGGACACCTGGTGTTCAATCGAACGGTGTCCTTGCGGGATTCCTGGGCCAAAATTGCGCAGAACCAGGCCGGGGCCAAACCTTAGCCGAGCCAAGTGCCAGATTTGGTGGGAGTTCCTGTGGGAGTTCCTGTGGGAGTTCCTGGATTCATGATACTTCTAGGAGGGCATTGCCGTGGTTGATACCGGTTTGAGACCCTCTGAAAATTGGGCTGATATTGGGGATCTGCGCCTTCGATTCCTGGACTGGGGCGGCGATGGCCCGCCGGTGCTGGCCCTGCATGGGCTCGCTTCCTCAGCTCATTGGTACGATCTGGTCGCACCGATGCTGCGTGAAAATTATCGCGTCATTGCTCCAGACCAGCGGGGTCACGGCCAGACCACCCAAGCCAGTTCTGGCTATGATTGGCAAACCCTGGCCTCAGACGTGTCCGGGTTGATGGACCACCTGGGAATCCCTCAGGCAGCGGTCTTGGGACATTCTTGGGGATGCAACGTGGCGATCAACCTGGCGGCCCGTTTTCCCGAGCGGGTCAACGCGTTGACAATGATCGACGGAGGGCTGGGCGGCGGACGGGCGCTGCAAACACCTACCTGGGAGGAGTTCCGGACGCGGGCCAGACCGCGTGATGTCTCCGGGACTCGTCAGGATTTCCTTGACCGATTGCGACAGCAGTTGTGGTTCTGCTGGAACGAGGAAGTCGAGCGCATCGTGCAAACCATGATCTACGAGGACGAACACGGTCAGATTCAGGACATCCTTCGCCCGGAAAACCACGCCCAGGTGATGAAGGCAATGTATGATGAGCCGACCTCCAACGTTTGGCATCAGGTGCAATGCCCAACCTTGCTGGTGCCCGCCGGGCCCCGTCCCGAACGGGCCGGTACTGACAACGCCAGAATCAAAGAAGAGCGGGTCATAGCATCGGTTGAGGGCATCAAGAACTGTCGAGTGCACTGGATTGCCGAAACGGTGCATGACATCGGCTACGACAAACCGCAGGAGTTGGCCCAGGCTATTCGCGAATTTCTCGCTGAGGGTTAGACATCGCAGACGTTTTGGACGGCTGTGTTATAGCAGGTGAGGCACTTTGGCCGAAAATATACGGGTTAGGTTTGCCCCCAGCCCAACCGGTTTCCCCCACATTGGCAACATACGCACCGCTTTTTTCAACTGGCTTTTCGCCAGGAGCAATGGCGGCAAATTCATTGTCCGGGTAGAAGATACCGATCAGGAGCGGCTGGTTCCGGGCGCGGTGGACGCCATCCTGGACGGCCTGGTATGGCTGGGCATTGACTGGGATGAAGGCCCTCGCGTGGATGGGCCGTTCGGGCCATACCTGCAATCTGAGCGACTTGATCTGTACCGGCAGGCTGCTGACCGGCTGATAGCTCAGGGCAACGCCTACCGCTGCTACTGTACCCGCGAGAGATTGGCCGAGGTGCGGGAAGTGCAACAGAAGGAGAAGCGTTCCATTGGGTATGACCGCCACTGCAAGAGTCTGACCAAGGAACAATGTCAGGATTTGGACGCCGCGGGCGCGCCTTCGGTGGTGCGCTTTGCCATGCCTGGATCAGGAACTACCGAAGTGAACGACCTGATTCGAGGTCAGGTTGAGTGGCAGAATGAACTGGTCGATGACTTTGTCCTGCTCAAGTCCGATGGTTTCCCCACTTACCATCTGGCGGTGGTGGTGGACGACCACCTAATGGAAATCAGTCACGTGCTGCGGGCCGAAGAGTGGCTTTCCAGTACACCCCGGCATCTGCAACTTTACCGGGCATTCGACTACCCGCCGCCCCGGTTCGGTCACCTGCCCATGATCCTGGGGCCAGACCGCTCCAAGCTGTCCAAGCGTCATGGCGCGACGTCAATCATGGAATATCGGGACGCCGGCTACCTGCCCGAAGCCCTGAAAAACTTCATGGTGTTGCTGGGCTGGTCCCTGGACGATCAGACCGATGTGATGCCGCTGGATGTGATCATTAAGAACTTCTCGTTGGAGCGGGTGGGCAAACCGGCGGCAATCTTTGATTTGGAGCGACTGGGGTGGATGAACGGCATCTACATCCGGCAGCTCGCCCCCACGGAGCTGGCCGCTCAAATGCTCCCATTTCTGGAGCGGGACTTGCCCGCCGAGTTGCTGCCGGTGGACTGGGAATATTTCCTGCGCATCGTACCATTGATACAGGAACGGCTGAAGCTGCTGTCTGAATCCGCCCAGATAACCTCATATTTCTTTGAGGATAGACTAGATTACAGTGCCGCCAACCTGGTGCAAAAGGGGATGGACGCCGAAAGTGCGGTTACGGCTCTTCAGAGGGCTGGGCATGCTCTGATTGGTATTGATACGTTTGAGGCGGAGACTATAGAGCAGGCGTTGCGGGCCACCGCTGTGGAACTGGAGTTCAAACCGCGAGAGTTCTTTGGGACTCTACGGGAAGCGATAACCGCCCGCTCGGCCACACCTTCTCTGTTTGAAGTCATGGCAGTCTTGGGTAAGGATCGGGTGCTGGCGCGCTTTTCAGCGGCGGCCAAACAGGTTTCCTCGTAGAACCTATATAGAAACTCTACTATAGAAACTCTACCAATTGAAGCAGGTTGTCCTTCGACAAGCTCAGGATGAGCGGAAAGGTGGTTTACAACCGCTCGCGGTAAGGCTGTCGAACCACATTTAGATAGGCTCTTAGCAACCTCGCGTCACCGTACGATCTCCTCGCCGCAGTGCGGGCAAATGCGTACTGTGGAATTTTTGCGATGGTTTAATTCTTCTAGGAAGCCTGACCCCAAAATACCCGCAGGCAACGCAAATAACCCAATCCCCAGTATCGCTATGCCTCCCGCAATGGTTTTACCCACCACGGTTACCGGGAATACATCGCCGTACCCCACCGTAGTCAACGTTACCACGCTCCACCACATTGCCGACGGGATGCTGGCGAACTTGTCGGGTTGGGCGTGGCGTTCCGCGTAGTACATGAACGAAGAAGCGATCAGCAGGAGCACCAGCAGGACAAAGACCACGGTGAGCAGCTCTTCCCGCTTCTGATGCACAACTCTTCCCAGCGTCCGTACCCCGGCAGAATAACGACTCATTTTGGCAACTCGCGCCACCAGGCGCACCGCCCGCAGGAAGCTCATGTCGAAGCCCTGCAAACCGAAGACAATGTTGATCAGCAGTACCACCAGAGTCGGTAGGATAGCCGCCAGGTCCACCACGGCCAGAGGGGTCATGGCGAATCTGATTCTGCCGCTGATCGGCGATGAAAACTTGGGATCGCTGGTGCACGACCACAGACGGAGCAAGTATTCCAAAAGAAAAATCAGAACGGTAACGGTCTCAAAGAGTTTGAAGAACAGCGGCGCCCGCAAATAGATTGGTTGAATCGTCCCCAGTATCAGGGTGAACATATTGACCGCAATCAGGGAAATGAGGAACAACCCGAAAAATTGGCTGGCCCGGTCAGTGTGGTCGGCCACCTCCAGAATTTCGTAGACTCGCCTTTTTGTCAGCGTCATATGGCCGCTTTCCTAACCTGGTCAGAGACGAAAATTTCTTGGTCTAGGCCGGTGGCCCACGTCTTGGTGAGGCCGCAGTGAGACCGAGTGTTTGATAATTTTACCGTGGTCTAAGTGGGCTTACGAGGGCTTTACACAGCAGGAAACTCGAACCTGTGGGAATATTCACAAAATCCGAGCGATTATGCCTTGACAGAGCACTCTTAGCGCAAGGTATCTTTGATACGAGGATGGGAAGGGGTGGTTGTATCGAACGGCTAAAACTTTACCGGCTGACGCCGAATAGCAGAATCCGTGGCGTACAACCCAACGACGTGCCTGACACCCCTATGACCCGCCTCTCTGCATTATATTTTGAGGAGGTGTGTATCGACGAGAAGAGCAACTCTTCTCCCGCTAAAACTTGCTAAGGGCTCATGACGAAATAA
>MUCJ01000036.1 GCA_002816715.1 SAR202 cluster bacterium Casp-Chloro-G3
CCGCCCACGGCTTGGTCTCCGTCAGCGACGGTGGCAGTCACGGTATGGCTGGTGCCTACCAGATTGGACGCGCTGGCCGGTGATAAATCAAGGGTGCGCACTGGGGCGACCAAAATCCATTGCTTTAGAGCCTGATCACAGATGCGGCCAGAATTTCCATCGCGGGCGCAGGCCTGGATGGTATCCACACCAACTGCTGTGCCGGTGTAGGTGAAGGGGGCTTAACCGCTGCTATCGGTAGTGGCAGAACTGGTGACACCTTCATTGGGGCCTGCCAGAATTTCAAAGGCGATCAAAGCCCCGTTCAAAGGACTGCCTTCCTCAGAGAGGCTGGCGGTAACGGTATGGCTGGTACCCACCAGATTTGACGCGCGGTCGGGTGACAAGTCGATGTCTCGAACGGGAGATGACCCGACCCACCATTTAACGGCCAGATCGCAAGCCTGCCCGGAATTCTCGTCGGTAACACAGGCTTGAATTATGTCTATTCCCGTGCTGGAACTGCTATAGGTGAACGGAGCTTCACCGCTACTGTTGGTCGTGACAGAGCCGGTTAGGCCGACGCTAGGGCCTACCACAACCTCAAAATTGACGGTTGCGTTGGCTGCGGGCTGTGATCCGGTGGTGGTCACAGTTGCAACCACTGTGTGCGGGTCGCCAACTTGATTGACTCCAATCCTGGGCGCAATATCGATTACCAATGAACCGGAGGTATTGCCCAATGCCAAGGTAGTAGTTGGATCGTTTGCACTGGCTGAAACTTTGGGAGCCTCAATATTCAGGACAAACAGAACGAGAGCGAATCCTAAAATAAAGGCGATAGCAGTACCAGCCAGGGTTTGCCACTTTGGGTTGATCGCGGACTGATTCATTGTCTTCCCCCTCGAGTTGTTGATTTCAGAAAAAGAATATTAACTAATACTTTGTATCTATATTAAAGCTAACAGCCTGTCCTCACCGAATTCTCTCCAAGCCAGTGGAAAGGTGGTAACAAGAAGGTAGAATTTTGGTGGCAGGTCATTACGACTCTGCGGGCTTCACCTGGTATTGTCCCAATACAAGGCTTCAAAATTGCGTATATCGCCAAAATCATTTACGGATGGCCTGTGGCGTACAATATATACTACGAACCAAGCATGAGGAGCGACCGGTGACGGCTGGCAATCTGCCCGACTATCCCGCTAAAGGCGAACGCAAGAGGCTGGACGAAGAATGGCTGCAAGCACTTCACATCCAGGGCATAACGGCGTTCCTAACTGATGTGCCCACGACGCCGGATCTATTGACCCAGGCCGTCGGAGAATTCAACCAGGGCCAATATTGGCACTGCCACGAGACATTGGAAGCTATCTGGCTGCCAGAACGGTATCCGCTGCGTTTGTTCTATCACGGGCTGATCAAGGCCGCCGTGGGGTTGTTACATCTGGAGCGTCGCAACCGACACGGGGCATTGGTCAAGCTGGGCGATGCCGCCTACGCTTTGGCGCCTTTCTCGCCCCAGTTTTTGGGCATCGACACCGCTAGCCTGCGGGAAGATGTGAAGCAAAGGCTGGAACACATTGGATCAGGCTTAGACACAGATTGGACAGCGGTCGAAAATCTGCCCGCCGTCCAAATCCAGATGCTGGTGTGAGTTAGCTAGCAGCCCGGGGGATAGCTTTTCGCGGACACCAGTTGGCCTTGCGGGTTGAACAGACCGGCGGTATCTGGCTCGCTGGGGTTATTGTTCCACACTGAGCGGCCCCAACCGAAGGTGAATCCTCCCCACTCCGGATGAACTTCATCGGTGTACACCCTGATCCTTCCGCTGGGCCGAAGCTGGTAATCCGGAAAGGCAAAACTGGGCGTGTCGTCGGCGGTGTCCCGCAGCACCCAGCCCGCCAGGTCGATTTCAACAGCAGTGGTATTCAGCAGTTGCACGTACTCGTCGGACTCGGAACGGAGCACCAGACCATCGAAGAAGATACATTCGATGATGATTCCCGTTGGCGGCCCCGCCGTGGGCGTGGTGGGCGTTGGTGGTGGTATCGGTGTCACGGTGGGCGGCGTCGGAGTTGACGTGGACGGTGGGTAAGTAGGCGTCGGTGCGGGAGTAGCGGTGGGCGGAAGCGTCGCAGTTGGGGACAGAGTGGCCGTCGGCTGGGGAGTGACAGTAGGCACTGGTGTTGGACTCGGGCTGGGAGCCGGCGTGGGTGTAGGCAATGCGGTGGCGGTCGGGGTAGGATGAGGCGAATCGGACTCGGCAAATTCCCCTGATTCTCCGGATTCCTGGGAAAGGATAGTCGCGATAACATTGGACGGTGACGACCTCTGAGAAGTTGGATTGTCCGAAGAAGCATCGGTCGGCGATACGACCGGGTTGGCTGGCAGGGGTGCAATGGTTGCTATTACGGCATGGCCCGGGTCGGAAGGCTGAGCGGTCGATCCATTAGTGGGATTAGACCGACCCGGCAAGTCTGCCGCGCCGCACGCCGTGAGAGCAGCCGTGAGAACAAACGACAGCAGCAAGAGCGACCACCAACGGATAAACAATTGCATCGGCATAACCAGTATTTTCAAGTTGATTCCATAATGTTCGAACGCTAGCTTGAAAGCTAGATGGTAAGTGACTGAAATTTAGGTCAACTGGCTCGCCCCCGCAAGGCGATACTGGCTGAATTCACCAAATGGGACTATTCTGGCACGTACGGGAGGCCCAGAAAATGGATATTCTAGAAAGTGATTTGCGAACTGTTTGCAGCATGCTATAATTGCAAAAATCAATCCCCCTAGGTACCTAACGGTTGATTCCAAGCAAGAAGGAGGAGCTACTATGGAAAAAGGCAACACCGTCATAAACGCTGGCCCAGTGAGCGTAGCTATGGTCTATCGGAAGGAACTGATGCCAGACCAGGGCTTGATGATACAGGTATACGGAGATGTGGACGGCAAGGATACCGAGATCCTGCGTTTCGACTGCTTCGACCAGGCTCCGCACTACCACTACGGCCCGGAGAACCATAACATCCGCCTGCCAATGGACAAGACCACCGCTGGCAACCCCGTTGGTTGGACGCTGGGACAACTCCGCAACAACCTGCCTGGCATGGTCAGGCGGGCGGGCTATGATGAACTGGCCGCCAAATTAGGGTCGCACCCCATTCAGACACCCATTCTGGACCAGATCGAGGAAAAAGCCCGTGAGTTGGCTCGTACCGGCCGTCGCACTGTGCACCACAAGCTGGAGCGGTTGTTGGAAGGCGACATGGTCGAGGCGGGTAACATTCGCTTTGGACTGGAATTCCGGGAGGTCAACAACGACCGGGGTCTGGCAATCCACGTCCTGTCTGATGTAGCCGACGAAGAAGTTGAGCTGTTGGCCTTCGACTGCTTCGAGGTTGGCCCTCACTACCATTACGGGCCGCGCAACCAGGATATTCGCATCTACTGGGACACCACCACTGCTGGCGACACCTTGCGTTGGACTCTTGACCAGTTCAAGAGCGGCAAATTGAAGTCCATGATCGAACGGGCGGGTTACCCATCCATCGCCAGCGCGGTGGACGAAAGCCTGGTTCAATCGCTCATGCCCAAGATCGAGGCCAGGTCCTTTGAGCTGGTAGCGATGAACAGCAAGTCCAATGGTGGGATGAAGGACAAGCAAAAGACCAAGGCCCAGTTGATTGACGAGCTTGAGGCTCTCCGTCAGCAGGTAGCTGCTCTTTAAAGAGCAACGCCTGACTCACCAGATTGGGTGAGTTAGTTTCAAATCCACGAATAATCGAGCGGCCCGGGAAGTACCTGGGCCGCTCGGTCTTTTTTGACCCCATAACCGCAAGTCATGACAGCACATTTTGAGTTTGTAGAATATGCTTCCTCCGTCGCTCCGGCGAAAGCCGAAGCCCAGAGACCGCCCGCAGGCAATAACGAGACGCCACTGCCCCGATTCGATCGGGGCGGCTTGCGCCGGAATGACGGTTCTCAGGACTTCGGCATATTCTTGTACAAAGTCCAGGTAAGAATCCATCACATCATGGTATAGCCGCCGCTGACACTCAGGGTCTGCCCAGTGATAAAGCTGGCCGCGTCGGACGCCAGAAAAACCACCGCATTGGCTATTTCGCCGGCGGTACCCATACGCCGCAGGACGTAGTTTCGCTCCACCCTTTCCAGCACATCGTCAGTGAAGATGTCCCGCATCTGGTTCCACATACTCTCCGGGCTGATGGACTCGCCCCGGGGCGGCACGATCAACCCAGGACACACCACGTTCAAACGCAGGCCGTAGCGTCCGGTCTCCCGTGCGATGGCTTTGCTCAGCGCGATAACTCCGGCCTTGCAGGCCGAGTACACCGCTTCCCGGTATTCGCCCATGCGCCCGGCGTCGGAACTGATGCTAACCACTGCTCCCGACTGCCGTTCGATCATGTGGGGTAGAACGGCATGAATACAGTTGATCGCCCCCCACAGATTAACCTGAACCTCTTTTTCGTACTCATCCCGGGGCTTGTCCAAAAACAGGCGGTCAACCGTCCAGCCCACGTTGTTGACCAAAACGTCAATACTGCCAAACTCAGCGATAGATTGGGCGACCATCGACTCGACTTGCTGGTTATCGGTCACGTTGGTGGGGATCACCTTGACTCGACTGCCAGTGTTCATCGCCGCGACTTCGGCGGCCACTATCTCGCCCTGTTCCGGGGCAAGCTCGGCGATGGTGATATTGGAGCCTTCAGCGGCCAGGGCATGCACAATGGCCCGTCCAATGTTGGAGCCACCGCCGGTTATAACTACGTTTTTTCCCTTAAGACCAAGTTCCATGAATCGGTCCTCCTAACCTGTCTCGCTTAGACTTATCTCCGGACGCAACACTCGGGGAACACCCCCAAAGCGCAGACGGAGCAGTCCTTTCAAATCTTCGGTGACAGTGCTGATTACGTTGACCGAACTGTTGGGATCGTCGTCCCACTTCACCGGCACCGACTTGATTCGGTAGCCATTTTTGGCGGCGATTATCAGCAATTCAGTATCAAAAAACCAGTTGTTGTTCTTGATCTGGGGGACGATGGCCTGAGCCGCTTGCCTGGTTAACGCCTTAAACCCGCACTGAGCATCGGGAAATGTGGTGAAGAACATTGCCCTGATCATCAGATTATAGGCTCGTGAAATGAACTCCCGCTTGAAGGAGCGGGCAACTATCGAGTCTCGGCTTAATCGGCTACCAATCGCCAAGTGGCAGTCCGACTCCAGGGCCTTGATCATCGGCGGGAAGTACGCCAAATCGGTGGAGAGATCAACGTCCATATAGCTGAGCAGGTCGGCATCGCTTTCCAGCCAGGTTGCGCGTAGAGCACGCCCACGGCCTTTTTGTGACAAATACCGGTAGTTGACGTGCGGGTATTGCGTACATAGTCCTTCGGAAACAGCGCGAGTGCCGTCGGTGGAAGCATTGTCGGCAATTATTACCTGCCAGGGATTGGCCAAGTTAGCCTCAAGGAACTCGGTCAGCTTCTTGATGCTTTTGGGCAGATCGCGTTCCTCATTGTAGACCGGAATTATTATGTCAACAGAACTAGGCATTCAGTATCTTGGGTAACGGCCCACCGCATAACAGTGAGCCGTTTGAATAAGATGAACCAAGTCGCATTGTCTGAGCTAAGTCCGCGAGGATGTTGCTGGGGTCATTTCGTGACCATCTCAAAACACTGCCAATCAAAGGAATTTGTCCTTCGACAAGCTCAGAATGAGCGGACTTGGTTTGGCCACCGCTCGTGGTGAGCCTGTCGAACCGCGTCTTAAGATAGTTACTCAGTGACGGAAATGCCGGACGCCGGTGAATACCATCGCCAGATTATGTTTATCGGCTGCTGCAATCACCTCTTCGTCACGAATTGAACCGCCGGGCTGCACAATGGCGGTAACACCAGCTTCTGCCGCCAGTTCAATGTTATCCGGGAAAGGGAAGAAGGCATCCGAAGCCAGCACGCTGCCCTTGGCTTTTTCTCCAGCGGTTCGCTGGGAAAGGTGCACACTAACCACCCGATTCGGCTGGCCGGCGCCCATCCCAACCAACGCCCGATTTTTGGCGAAGACAATGGCATTAGACTTGATGTGCTTGGCGGCGGTCCAGGCAAAGGCCAGGTCTTCCAGTTCTGCCTCGGTGGGAGCGCGCTGAGTAACCACCTGCCAGGCCGCCGGGTCTTCGTCGATGACATCTGGTGTCTGGACCAATATGCCGCCAGTAAGGGGCCTAACATCGTAGGCGGTCGCGCCGGACTCCTGCTCCACGGACAGAATACGTAAATTCCGCTTCTTTTCCAGAATCTCTAGCGCGGCGGGTTCATAGCCTGGTGCCACCACCACCTCGTAAAACACCGGGCCCATCGCCTCGGCGGCGGCGGCGGTGACTGTCCGGTTGTAACCAACGATGCCGCCAAAAGCGGATATCGAATCGCCTTCATATGCCCTCTGGTAGGCTTTGGTCAGGTCATCGTCGGTGGCCAGGCCGCAGGGGTTGGCGTGTTTAATCACCGCCACCGTTGGGTCGGCGTAGTCGCTGACCGTCCGCCAGGCGGCATCGGCATCCATCAGGTTGTTGAAAGAAAGCTCCCGACCGTGCAATTGCTGAGCGCTGGCGATACCGCCCGAGGATTTCCCGGAAAGGGTGTACAGAGCGCCTCGCTGGTGAGGGTTTTCCCCGTAGCGCAAACCGGCGACCTTGGTTAAACCGATGGCCAGATTGTCCGGCAAGTCGTCTTCTGGTGAAGAGACTGTTAAATAGCTGGCTACGGCCGCGTCATAAACCGCCACGTGGCTGAACGCTTTGGCCGCCAGACGCCGCCGCTCCTCAATGGTGAGGCCGCTTCCCGACAGCTTCTCAGCTACCCACCCGTAGTCATCCGGGTCGACCACCACCGCAACTGATGGAAAGTTCTTGGCGGCGGCTCGGAGCATGGTGGGGCCGCCAATGTCGATGTTTTCCAGCGCGTCTGCCAGTGTGACGTCGGGGCGATTGATGGTGGCCACGAAGGGGTAGAGGTTGACGACCACCAGGTCGATGGGGTCAATGCCCTGCTTGGTCAACTCTCCCATGTGCTCGGCGGAGTCCCGGCGGGCCAGCAGTCCGGCGTAGATGATTGGATGTAGCGTCTTGACCCGACCGTCCAGAATTTCAGGAGATCCAGTGATCTCTGATACTTGCCGCACCGGTAGGCCGCCATCGTTGGTCAGGACATTGTAGGTCCCGCCGGTACTGACCAGTTCAAACCCGGCTTGGGTCAGCTTCTCGCCAAACTCTACTATTCCCAATTTATTGTATACACTGATTAGCGCCTTCAACTTAGCCGTCCCGTTAACCATAAAATTAAGCCTAAATAATGCGTATCTGCTCTTGGCCTACCCTGGAAACTATGCTGCCCACCACCTGCGCGTCAGGCAGGGTATCCAGGATTGTAGCTACTGATTCCTCATCGCATACCGCTACCATGCCCAGACCCATGTTAAATACGCGATACATTTCCTCGTCGGACACGTTACCCACCCTCTGGATCACCGGAAATATGGCAGGAACCAGCCAAGAGCCGTGGTTAAACTCAGCGGCAACGGTGTCAGGCAGTATCCCAGGCACCTTGCCGGGAAGCCCACCGCCGGTAATGTGAGACAGCCCCTTCAGCATTGGCAACACCGGCGCCAACAGAGGATAGTAGCATCGGTGCCGGATCAGCAATTCCTCCCCCAATTGATGGGTCAATCCATCAAATTGTTGGAATAATACCGATGGATTCTCATCAATGTTGAAGACGCTGCGCACCAGTGAAAACCCATTGGTATGTACGCCACTGGAGGGTATGCCAATGAGGGTGTCTCCTGGCTGAATGGAGTTGGTGTCCAGCACCGCGGCGCGCTCAGCCACCCCGACAACGAATCCGGCAAGATCAAAGTCATCACCGGTGTAAAGGCCGGGCATTTGAGCGGTTTCGCCGCCAATGAGGGCGCAGCCTACCTCCCGGCAGCCCCAAACAATGCCCCGCATCAGCGTTTCCATCCGTTGCTCATCAGGGTTACTGAAGGAGATGTAGTCCAGGAAAAATAGCGGCTTGGCGCCCTTGGTCAGGATGTCATTGACGTTCAGCGACACCAGGTCTTGCCCTACCGACTCGAAGTGCCCCAACTGGGCCGCGATCTTCATCTTGGTGCCAACACCGTCGGCGCTGGCCACCAGGACTGGCTCTTTATAACCGAAAAGCTGGTATAGACCGGCAAAACCTCCGCTGGATTCCAAGACTTCGGGCCCGTGCGTCATGGCGGAGAAAGCTTTGATGCGGTCCTTCAGGCCATCCATGTCGTCCAGGTCCACGCCGGAGGAAAAGTAGGTTTTGCCCGACAATATGTGCTCCTTGGTATTGCTTGGGTATTGCTTGGGTATTGCTTGGGTATTGCTTGGGTATTGCTTGCGAGTCCACGCGGATAAATGGCAGTACAAGGTTAAAGGATGCACCAACGGATGGCAAGCCATTTGGGATTGCAGGGGGATGGGTTGGCCGGGGGCTAGAGGTTAGTGGATGCCTTGACAACTTTGCTGGAGGGTTTTTCCAGAGCCAGTTTGCCTAGCTCTAACTGCACCGGGACCGGATAGTTGCCAGTGAAGCAGGCAGAGCAGAAGCCGCCGTGGGTTCCGCCGACCACCTTCATCAGACCCTCAACAGTCAAGTAGCCCAGAGAATCGGCGCCGGTTATCACCCGGATTTCTTCTATGGTGTTGTTGGCGGCAATCAATTCCTGGCGGGTAGCCATGTCGACGCCCATGTAGCAAGGGTTCTTTATCGGCGGGGCGCATACCCGCATGTGTATCTCGGACGCTCCGGCCCGACGCAACAGACTGACCACGTGGGGGGTGGTGGTACCTCGTACGATACTATCGTCAACCACCACCAGTCTCTTGCCTTGAATCACCTCGGTCAAGGGATTGAACTTTTGCCGCACGCCAATGTCTCTCATACGCTGTTCAGGCTCAATGAACGTCCGGCCCACATAGCGGTTCTTGATCAGACCGTCGCTGTAGGGAATCCCCGACTCCTGGGCGTAGCCCACCGCGGCCGCGGTTGAGGAGTCGGGGATGCCTATGACCAAGTCTGCCTCCACTGGATGTTCCCGGGCCAACTGAGCGCCCATCTCGCGACGGGTTGAGTACACCAGCTTGCCGTCCATCACGCTGTCGGGCCGGGCGAAGTAGATCAGTTCAAAGACGCACATTGCACGGCGGCCTTTGTCGCCCCTCCACAAAGAGGAGCGCAGCCCGTTCTGGTCAATGACGATAACTTCGCCGGGTTCAATCTCGCGCAGAAACGTTGCGCCAATGTGCTCCATAGCGCAGCTTTCCGAAGCGATAACCCAGCCGCCGTTGAGCTTGCCCAAACACAAGGGACGAATACCCAGCGGGTCGCGGGCCGCGATGATCGCGTCTAAAGTCAGTGCGGCAAAAGAAAAGGCCCCGTTCAGGACCCTCATGCCGTAAAATACTCGCTCCTCCCAGGTCTGCCCCGGGGCGTTGGCCAGAAGATGAGCGATCAATTCAGAATCAGTAGTAGTAGAAAAGGAGCAGTTCCACTGCTCCTCTAACTGTTGCTTCACCTGAACCGCATTGATGATGTTACCGTTATGGGCCAGAGCCAACCGACCATGATGGCCCTGAACTACCACCGGTTGGGCGTTACAAAGCTGGCTGCTGCCGGTGGTGGAATAGCGAGTGTGACCAATAGCCAGTTCGCCGGAGAGGGGATAAAAATCTTCTTCGCGGAAGATTTGCGACACCAGCCCCATATCAGAGTGGACATTGATGTTCTTGCCGTTAGAGGTGGCAATCCCGGCGCTTTCTTGACCCCGGTGCTGCAGAGCGAACAATCCGAAGAAGGTTAAGCGGCTGGCCTCATGGCCTGGCATATAAACGCCAACTACACCACACTCTTCCTTGGGGTGGTCAAAGGGGAAACGGAGTTGGGACTGATCTAACCCGATACTCACACCGCTATTCTAAGTCCATTTTACCCACTGGTCAACGGAATTTCCCCCTATTTCAAGCGGAAATTCCCATCCTTTAGGATATGGATGCTGGCGCCTAGTCTGACATCAGCCAGGCTAGGTGATTATTGCTCTACTCACCTAGGCGGTTGTCCCGGAGCTAGGGAATATGGTCACTTTCCGGTCGTCGCCCAGGCCCCCACTCTCAGTCCTCACGCCCTGGTAGTCGGCCAGGGCCACGTGGACCATGCGGCGGTCCGCCGCCGACATCGGCTCCAGGGTTATGCTGCGACCGGTCTGCGCCACTCGGGATGCGACTTTGGTGGCCATGTCCCGGAGCGACTCCTCCCGACGTTGGCGGTAATGCTCCACGTCCAAGACCACCCGGACGCTCTCTCCAAGTTCTTTACGGGAGATCATGTTCACCACGAATTGAAGGGCTTGCAAAGTCTGGCCCCGCCGTCCAATCAAGAGGCCAGAGTCCTCTCCAGTCAGGTCAATAATTGGCCCACCCACTTCCGGGTCGTTGGCGGCCCGAAGAGTGCTAACCACGTTCACCTTGGCCAGTGAAAGAACACGGTTGACCGCCTCAATAGCCACGGCGGCAGCGCTGCCCGCGGCGGCGGTCTCCCCAGAGGCAGTGCTGATTGAAGAGCTACTGCCCGAAGATCTACCCCCTGGGGCGGTACCGACCGAAGAACCACTAACCGGGGCGGATTCCCTAAGTGCGGTTTCCTTTGGGGCGGTTTCGCTAGGGACGGTACCACCAATGGATATCTGGGTGACTCTGACTCGAGCCATTTCAGCGCCAATGCCTAGAAAACCGGCCTTGCCCCTACTTAGAATTTCTACCTCGGCCTCGTTGCGGTCGATGCCTAGTTCTTTCAGAGCCAGTTCTTCGGCTTCTTCGACGGTTCGTGCGGTTCGTACTACTGGTTCCATCTTCTAACACCTCCTCGGATGTCGTGTCTTGGCTACCCTGGCTCGGCTGATTTGACGCGGGAGCAGGCGTAGCCTTGGGAAACAATGGGAAAAGTGGCCCCCATCCGGTGATGAAGTATTGAATTGATACTCCAATCAAGTTGGAGACTATCCAGTACAGGGGCAATCCGCTGGGCCACCCCAGGGAAAAGACCCCCAGGAATATAGGCATCATCCACAGCATCATGTTCTGGCTGGACTGCTGCCTCGGGTCCATGGAGGGCATCATGGTCATTTTTTGCTGAACCCAGGTAGAAGCGGCCACCAGTATCGGCAAGACAAAGCTGGTGGGGTCTGGTTCTGCCAGATTCATGCCAAAGAAGCTGTTGTTGAGGGGCGCTGCTTCGTAGATTGGCAAGAAGGATATCCATGAGTAAAGCTTGTCCGACAGGCCCACCAGGTCGTCCGGGTTGGCGAACAAGGTCTGGATCAGCACCCGGAACAGGCCGATCAGGATTGGCATCTGTACGACCAGCGGCCCCAGACAGCCGAGGGGGCTGACCCCGGCCTCCTTGTACATTTTCATGGTCTCTTGTGAGACCCGGGCCCGGTCGCCTTTGAAACGCTCCTGTATTTCCTTCATCTTGGGCTGGAGCAGGTTCATTGAGCGCATCTGGCGTACTTGCTTCAAGGTTAAGGGCAAAGTTATCAGCCGCACCAAGATCGTAAACACGATGATGGCTATACCCATGTTGTTGAAGAAGACTACATACAACACCATCAGCGTGTTGAGCATGGGCCGGATGATTATCTCGTTCCAGAGGGAAAAAATTATTTCCAAGAAGCTCCTACCTTCCGGCGGGAGGTACTACCTATTGGCATGCCGCATCCTCTTTGGTGTCAAAACACCAGACCTTGATCAGGCCTGATTTGGCCTGAATTCGGTGAACCGTACCGTCCTGCGCTCCAACAAACACCGATTCTTGCTGATTGCCGCCGCCGACTTGGATTCCGGTCAAACTTAGCGAGTTTTCGGGTATGGGCGGGGTAAATATGGGGGCAAGAATTTCCACTGGCGTTATATCTGAATACTGGTTGACCAAATTGCCAGCAGTGATTTCAATCAGGGAAACATCGCCCTCTCTAGAGGCTATCACCAGGCCTCTAGGTACAATCACTGGGTTAGCGACCAGAGGCGATCCCGCATCGTAATCCCACTGCAGATTACCCACCCGATCCAGCGCGTAAACGTGGCCATCCATAGAGGGAGCAAAAACAAAGCTATTGCTGGCGACAGCACCAGCCCAGAACCAGTTGTTGGCGTCGTCAAAAGTCCAGAGTTCCGTGCCGTCCTCGGCATCCAGAGCGTAAAACTTTCGGTCGAATGATCCGATCAGCACCATGTCCCGCCAAACCAGGGGGCGAGCGACCACTGCTCCCCCGGTGGGGAACTGCCATTTTACATCGCCGGTGGCCAGGTCCAGAGCGTAAACGTTCCGGTCGTGAGAGCCAAAGTAGACCGTGTCATTAGCAATAACGGGAGTCGACCAAATTTTATCCCCCGCCATAAATCTCCATTTTTCCGCACCGTTGTCGGCGTTAATGGCATACAAATTATTATCGTCTGAACCGACCAATATGGTACTTTCGCTTGCGTCAACGACGGGCCCGGACACCAGGTGTTGATTGTCTGAATCTTGCACCAGGGTCGCGCTCCAACCATTTTGGCCGACAGCGCCGGTTTGCTTGTCAATGGCGTAAAGCATCCCGTCTACCGCGGCGACATAAATTAGCTCTTCGCCTACTACGGGGGTGTTGAATACACCGCCTAACTCGTCATCTCCGGAAGGAAAACTCCACTTGACGCTAACCACTCCTGTACCATCGTCAATCAGGGCTTTCAGCTTGCCCTGTTGAGTGGCAACATAGACCACTCCTCCACTGGCAACGGCTGGCGACCAACCCTGGATTGAAGAGCCTAAATTGGGCTGGCATGCGCCCAATGCTACAACCGCAATGAGGAAGAGCGATACCAAAGACGCCCACCTGGCGGCTGAAAGCCCCAAAGGTACAATTTCTTTGGTTGCATTCGGTCTGAGATTTGTGACTGTTTGAGTGGGAGAACGCGACACAAAAAAGGAAGGAATTGATGTCATAAAATTATGGTACAGGGTCGTATCCTCTGCTTCCCCAAGGATGGCAGCGAGACAAACGCTTTAAGCCCAGCCAACCACCCTTGAGCACGCCGTGACGTTGGATTGCCTCATGGGAATAGTGCGAGCAGGAGGGTGAGTAGCGGCAAGCTGAAGGCAGATACGGAGACACAACTCGTTGATAGACCCAGATAGCCTGCAACGCAATGAATTTCATTCGGGAGAATTCCGCTCAAGCATGGTGGAAATCAAGCGAGTGCGTCTCAAGAGATTTTGAGCGGCTTGCTGCAACTCATGGTAATTGGCCTTTTCAGCTCCCCTGCGCGCGATAAATACCGCGTCCCACCCAGACTTGAGGTCGGATTGCCGAACCACTTCTCGTAGCCTGCGTTTCACCTTGTTCCTAGTTACGGAATTCCCCAAGCGTTTGCTCACCATAAACCCATAGCGGTTGTAGTCTAGCTCGTTGGGCAAGACTCGAACAACTAACAAATTGTTAGCTACGCTACGGCCTTCTTGATGAATTTGGGAGAACCGCTTATCGCCACTTAGTCGGAACCTGCTTTGCATTATCGCTGAGTGTTATCTAAACAGTCAGCTTATGCCGTCCTTTGAATCGACGGCGGCGCAATACTTCTCGACCATCGGAAGTGCTTGACCGGGAACGAAATCCGTGGACTCGAGCCCGGCGGCGTTTCTTGGGTTGATATGTGCGTTTAGGCATGAGTGAATTATACTCCAGTACGAAGGATTATAGGGCGATTGAGAAACAATCGTCAAGACGAAATCGGGCAAGATGTGGCCCTTCCAGTTCAAACCCTGAAATTTTTGGTCCGTTACTTTCGATACTCCCCAACTAATTAGCGCTACTAAATCCACAGCGCTTAACGTGGGTCGAATAGCAGTATACCGCCATTTCAAGCCCTAGACCAATAATTGCGGGGATCAAAATGCCCGTAGGCGAGACCGCCGGGTCTAAAGGCAATATTGCCCGCTGGTAGAACCAAAGTCTAAGGCTACGAAAAGGGTAAACTGAAGCTGCAGCGTGATATAATTACCCCGCAAGCACCTTGGTCAGCAAGCCGAAGTGGCGGAATGGTAGACGCGCCGGTCTCAAAAACCGGTGGGGGCAACCCCGTATCAGTTCGAATCTGATCTTCGGCACCAGCTTTGATAACATCAGTGTCCAGAAGACTCCATTTTTTCTATGCTGTGCCTGGGCTTCAGGCCATCTTCAGAGGCCATCGCTGCCAACTCTTGCATGCCCGGCCCAACATGGCTGTAAACGTCCATCGTTACCACTAAGGCATCATGACGAAATAAATGGTTCACGTGTGAGACTTCCCAAATAGGGTTACAGCTAACGATTGCATCAGTTATTTCGTCA
>MUCJ01000037.1 GCA_002816715.1 SAR202 cluster bacterium Casp-Chloro-G3
CCTCTTCGGTACCTGGCGGGCCCGAGGACTCAATCCTCTCCTACAGTGCCATCAGTTGCTCACTTCCCCCCAAATCTGAGCACTTACCATGATGACAAGAGGGTAACTAGCTGTCCGATCGTAGTCATCCGGCCAGATGGACAGGTACCGCAAATGTTTATTCCTGTGCAGGCTAGAGTGCATCTTCTAATCCATCAGCGAATTTCGGACAGAGCCCCGGAAAGAGTCCGTAGGACAGAATCCCTAGGAACCGGCTGGCAGCCAAGGCGCCCAACTTACTAGCGGTATGGTAACGGATACGCGCGGCTTACCACCGACCGAGCGAGTAGTATGACCCTGCCCTTGCAGGTCTTCCACCAGCAGCACATCACCAGGCCCCAACCGGCTGGTCCCACCGTCTCCGACACCTATTTCCATTGTGCCAGATAAAACAGCGATGTACTGACGACGCGGCGCGGTATGCCAGTCGCTGAAGTAGTCTGCCGGAAATCGCCGGAAGTTTACGCCAGGAGCAACCTCCATGCCGTTGTGCATTACCGTATCGCTGGGCAAATCAACTGCCTCAAAGTGGGATTGGCCATCCTCCCCGGAGTAAAGACGTACAAACATTATCCTGTCCTCCCCTAGCGCCAGATTGAAATAGTATAGCACCAAGAGCCTTTTGCCCAAGCCAACCCTCATTCTAATTCAGAAAAGAACCGCGACAGTATCAGATAGCATTCCATTGGCGCCAATTTAACGCGCATTATGCACGTCCCTGCCTTTGACAACTGTGAGAAACTGATAGTAGCGTGGCGTCAAATTATGAATGTTTAGTGACTTTTTATGAACTATATCTGTATGTGGCGCCTCTTTCCGGGATAAATACAACGGCATGATCGGATTTATCAACGGGTCTATACCCTCGAGATTTGCTGTTGGAGTTGGCAACAATGTGGTCTGGTACTTTATCCATTTTAATATCAGCGGTCTCAATAATGTTTATGGTAGCTTGCAATAGTGGGACTATCCCTTCGATAACTCCCACGAGCACCGCCAATTTGGCGACAGGAACGACGCAGGCACCCACGCCGGCGGGGGCCCCACTGCCGACGATTTCGACAACTCGGAACCTCACGCCCGCAAGCGCCTCGAATCCCTCCGGAGCTGTGGGCGGCGTACGGGTCGATCAGTTCTATTTGTCCAACTGCGCGGTCTGTCACGGCAGCAACCAGGAAGGTGGAACCGCGCCTGCTCTTTCGCCTGAAATGCTCACCGAAGAAGACAACTTCTACGTGCAAACTATTCGGGATGGCCGGCCAGGATCAACGATGCCTTCCTGGGAGTCGCGCGGTCTAAGCGAGGAAGAGATCCGCCTCCTGGTGGGGTACCTCAAATCAGGAACGGTCCCGCCAGTGATTCCCGACAGCCAAGGCGCTGAAGCGGTGGCCCGCCTGGGATTGATCGCCGAGACCCATCTCACAGTATCCGGCGTTGAGGCCGGTACATCCGTTCAATTGGATTGGCCGGTCAAAAATATTGGAGAAGAAACGGTGCGGTTGGTTCGGTTGAAAGGAGCCTCGCTTTCGCTGTTCCACCTGACCAAGTTTCCCATTCGTATCAACAGTGGCGAGACGATTCCCGTTCGATTTGTGGTGGTTCCCAACCCCGACACGCGAGCGGGGACGGCTACCGCGTCGGCCTTGGCCGTCTTCGAAAGGATCGATGGGACGGGCACAACCGAAGTCCGGTTAACGGTGGCTGTGGAGATAGTTGAGCCGCGCCGCCAGTTAGCGATGGTGGCCATTCCGGTCAATGGCCTCCCAGCGCGAATGACCGCATGGGGTGAGTTAGTGTTTGTAGCCTACATGGACGGGGGCATCGATGTATTCCGTTTTCAGGGGCCGGAGACCCTCCTTCTGGTTGAACGCATCGAAAGCATCCTAGATACGCCGAATCACGGGCGGGATGGCGAGCCTTCCCCGGATACTCAAGGTCGTTGGATTGGGGGGATGACCGTTGGCGATGACGGTACTCTGTATGTGTTGCACTCGGATCCACGGCTCAACGAAGGAACGTACCTCACCACCGGTTTCTTGGCTGACCTTAATTCGGGGATGCTTACGGCGCTCAGAGGAGGGCCTGGGGCGTACGATTCTGAGTCTAGCCGAATTGATCTGGTTAAGGGTCTTCCTCGAAACGTAACCAATCACGCTCCATTGGGCTTGGCACTTCGTGACGGATGGTTGTACATCGCTGTTGGCGGGATGACCGACTCCGGAGTTCCCGACCCATCAAAGCCTGATCCGGACACCGAGCTCAGCGGAGCGATTCTCCGGCTAAACCTGGAAAGTGCCCAGAGGATGGCACCCATCACGCTGGCGAAGGCGGGCTTAGATTTTGCTGGCCGGGAAATGCTCCAGAAAGATGTCCTGGAATTATGGGCCACCGGTATGAGAAATGGATTCGGCCTCACGGTGCACCAGGGCGACATTTTCCTGACAGATCAAGGGTCAGACGGAGGTTCCGCCCCTCACCCTCTAGGAGAGCAAGGGCCGTCCGGCATCTCGTCCAATCTGACTCCGGATCACCTGCACCGAGTAATGGAAGGGGATTTTCTCGGCCAGCCGAACCAGGCCCGGGGGGAAACCATTCTCAACGACGGCAGCGAGTATGCGACGCCCATTGGAAACCCACAATACTCTCCTCCCCTTCACATCTTTGGCATCCACAATTCAGCAACCGGAATCGTCACCTATTCTGGAGAGGCGTTTCCCGATCTGGAGGGGATGCTGCTGGTTGGCAAGTTCAGCGGCGGGCTAGGACTACAGGCGCTTCGCGTCGAGGGTGACGGGGTTACCGATGTCATTTCAGTGGCCAGCCCCCCATCAGTCCGCAATATCACCGACGTCGCAATTGGCCCCAACGGAGAGATACTGCTTGCGGAATTTTGGGAGCGCAGAATCCTGATATCTCGACGATACGCAAATGCAGCTACTGCCGTGACCAGCGGCGTACCATAACGTTCATTTGACGTCGGGCTGTATCCTCCAAAGAATTGGAACACTAGGAAGCATTGCTGGATACCAAATTAGATCACGTTCTTTTATTTCAAAAAATTGGAGAGATAGACTATTCAAAAGTCCGCGACCAGCTTGACGACGGCAGGGCGGTGATTCTGAATTTAGAATTTGAAGATTCTTTCGCAAATCTGGCAGCCATCCCAGAGGGCCATTACGATGAGGAGCTTGACTCGCTCGCCAGAGCAATTGAGGCCGACAACCGGGAGATCTGGTTGCGGCCGCTGCACGAGTTCAATGGAAACTGGTACAACTGGGGGGTGCTATACCCAGGAAATAACAAGTCTGATTTTGCTCCCGCGTGGCGCTATCTGGTAACTTTCTTCATGAACCGAGATGTTCCAGTAAAATTCCAATTGAACTACAATCGCTTTAATGGGGAAAATGACACGACGCCGTTTAGCGAGGTGTATCCTGGGGATGAATATGTGGACATGGTGGTAATCACGACTTACAACCGGGCATATACTGACGAATGGCACCAATATTGGCGTACGTTTTCTGAGGAGTTCCAAGACGCCTATGATCAGGTAACCAGTCTAACCAATAAGCCGATCGGTGTGGCCGAGATGAGTTCTACCTCAAACGGTGGCAATAAACCCGAGTGGATAGAGGAAGCCTTCAGATCGCTCGATGATGATTTCCCCCAGGTGGAGCAAGTCACCTGGTTTTTCTATAATCGGCCAGTTGGTGATTTGACCTGGGACTGGGACCTGAATACTGACGAAGAGATTGAGGCGTTTAAGCACGGTCTTTCGCTTATTGAAGTTCGCTAGATAAAAGCCCCAATATTATCGGCCTAGAATCGCCGATAAACCCGCCCAGGTAGGGGCGCACGGCCAGCCAGGGCAATCGCCTCTCCTTGAAGGCAGACAATCCGCTAGCAACTCCTGTAATGTCCGAGCCGTAATGGCCAAATTCGTCATTCCGGCGAAAGCCGGAATCCAGAGAATGAAACTGGACACCGGCCTTCGCCGGTGTGACGCGGGCCCCTCGGGGTAAGATGCGATTGCCCTGCACGGCCAGCGCCGAGACCGGGTTCGTGAAGTGCACCAACAGCTCAAGCTGGCGGTGGCGAATCCGCTATTGGCGAGCGTGTCGAACCATGAGCGGGGATTGGGGGTGTTTCCCTCAATTTGAACAGCCCCTGAGTGTGCACCACGCCCCAACGCAAAATCGCCGTAATGCCGACTAAAAAATTGCGATTGGGTTCACTGGAGAACCGGTAACATTCCGCAACTTCAGTGGCCCCATCGCTAGCATAAACTCGTAACGGTTTCGCTCCCGACACGCTTCAGACAGTTGCTCCAAATTGGCGTTGTCAATCAGCCACATTCCCAACGTAACCAGAGAAACAGTGTGCAATGGTGCAGTGATCGTTGCATAGTGGCTGGGGCGAATATCGTTGGAAGTGTCGGTGCCCAGCATCGCCACACCGCGCTCTTTGAACCAGGGCGTGCAAGCAACCTGACAGGCGGTTGCCGGTTCGGTGCGAGGTTGCGGCCCGCCCTCCAAACGCATTCGGTAATTGCCGGTGCGCACGAAAAGCACGTCGCCCTCCTGAACTTTGACGCCCTGCAACTCTTCGGCGGCGGCCAGGTCTTCAGGCATCACCGGGTCATTGGGCGCCATCCAATCCGCGCCACGGACTTGGGTAATGTCTAGCAGCACACCCCGCGTGACGATGCCATCCGAGGCCACCTCAATGGAATGACTCTGCGCCCCTTCCTTGGAGGTAATCAGGTTGGCGGGACGGCCATTGTAGAGCTTGGCTTGCCAGGAATAGTGGGATAGGGCATCAATGTGGGTTATGGTCTGACCATGAAAAACCATGCCAATGAACTCGGATGCACCCCGGCGTATCAACTTACGCTCCGGCGGGTCGGTATCACGACCCTCACCGCTGTCGACCATATACCGCTGCACCTGATAAGTAACTTCCGGTGTCATTTCGGTGGTGATCGGGCGGGCGCAACTTACGGTAACGCCGTCCTGCACCAGCGCGGCGGCTTGCTTTCGCTTCTCTGGGGTGATCAGGTTCAGACAACCCTTCTGGTCGTCGTTACCCCAGCGACCCCAATTACTCAAGGAGGTCATCCATTCCAAGACTTGGGCTTCTGAGGGAATTTCTGTGGGCATAATTAGCCTCCTTCAATATGGTCAAGATGGTCAAGCAGCTTTGAAGCAGGCCAATTCTACACCGGTGGGTGATTTTTACCAATACGCTGTGGAGCAGAACAATTAAAAGCCCGTCCCTACCTTCACGCATCAATTTCAGGCTGTGCCCCAGTGTGTGAACCAGTGAATAAAGGGTATCCCCGCAAGAACTCCGCGGCGGATGCGCTTCGGCGACCTTCCAATTGAACGGTCTTTAAACCCAACCAGCCATCCCCGGTCACGATAGCCACTGGAGTATCGGCGTTTTCCAACGCGACCACCAATCCTGGTTCACCAGGGATACTGGCGTCGGCAGGCAATGCCACCACATCCAACAGCTTCAGCACCTGCCCTTGCCAATGGGTGAAGAGACCCGGCCAGGGCGTATAGGCCCGCCGCAGACGCTCCAGCTTCTGAGCCGACAACTGCCAGTCCGCCTCACCATCAGTCCGTTCCAGCTTGCGCGTTACGGTAGCCTGGGCATTGTCCTGAGGCTGGGCCGTCAGTTGGCCGGTTACCCAGGGATCTAGCTTTTCGACCAGTAGTGCCGCACCTAAGGCAAACAGGGTTGAGGTCAACGATTCGGCGGTATCGCCAGTGGCGATGGGATACTCTTGCTGAGCGATGATCGGGCCGGTATCCATCCCTTCGTCCAAGAGCATCAAGGTTACGCCGGTGACGGCCTCCCCTTCTTTAATGGCAGTGACCACCGGTGATGGCCCCCGGTACCTGGGCAGCAGCGACGGATGCAGATTCAGACAGCCGTGGGGTGGCATTTCCAGCACGGCAGACGGTAGCAACCGACCGTAGGCGGCGACCACGATTACGTCTGGTCTCAGGGCCGCTAGTTGTTCCTGAGCCTGGGCCGAACGCAAGGTGGTTGGCTGGTAAACACTCAGGTCATGCTCCACCGCATACGCCTTCACCGGCGTCATTTCTTGAGCGCGTCCCCTTCCCCGGGGCCGGTCGGGTGAGGTATAGACGCCAACCACCTGGCAGTCTTCCAGTTCGGTCAGGGCAACCAGCACCGGAATGACCAAACCAGGTGTGCCCATGAAAACCAGACGCATACAAACTCCAATGGAGTGGGATTTGGGCAGCTGAGCAACTAATGAAAGGCTAAGGATATGTCACAGGGCAATCGCATGTAAAGTTAATTCGTAACTTTTCACCATCAAATTTGCCTAATAACGCCTATCGCCTATTCTAGTTCTGGTCAATTTGTAGACCAATGATGAACGTCATCCGGCTGAGATGCGATTGCCCTGGGATATGTCAATTTTGATCTTGACATCATAAAGCGCCCATTGTTAGAATATCTTAACCGCTGGGCGGGAATTTGATAATAGGAGGTGAATGAGTATGAAGCATCATTTAACAAACAGGGGCGATGGTAGGCATCTGTCTGGACACGACGGGGTGACCAGCTCCTAACAGGTTTTACTTGTAAAGATGAGAACCCGTCCGTCGGGCCCAGGCCAATGTCTACCATCGCCCCTGAGATTCCAGGTTTCTTACAGGGTGGTGTCTAAAAGGCCGGGCCCGATCCTTTTGTTTCTAGTATCCAGCATTTTCACCTGGCCTTAGCTACGTAGCAATTTGCTCCGAGCCGACTGGGGGTTTGATCCTTGGGACTGCTGCCAAAGGTATCTATGCTCAGCATTTCCATAAGGCAACGCGGCAGCACTCAAAACATTGACATCACATTGCCTTCCACTTAAAATCGCTCTTAAATACAATAGTAACTTAACCTAATCCCGGAGAGTGCATGCTAAGAATTCGACTAAAGAGAGTCGGCAAAAAAGGGCATCCGTCCTATCGTATCGTGGTGGCTGATTCTAGAGCACCCCGGGACGGTGCATACGTGGAATGGATCGGCAATTACGATCCAATGATGGATCCCCCGGCAATCACATACAAAGAAGACCGGGCCATCGCCTGGTTGAAAAACGGTGCACAGCCCTCCGATGCGGTACGGCGTATTCTGGTTCGTGACGGGGTGTTTGATAGGGTTAACCCTGAATGAAAGAGTTGATCGAGTACATGGCCAGATCCCTTGCCAGTGAGCCCGATGCGGTTCGGGTGACCGAGTCGGTGGAAGCAGGTCAGGTGATCTTGCGGCTTGAGGTCGCCCCGGAAGACAAGGGCAAGGTCATTGGTCGCCAAGGGCGGGTCGCCCAAGCTATGCGAGTATTGCTTCGGGTCGCCGCGGTTAAAGAGGGAACCCGCGCAATGCTGGAAATAGTTTAGACGACCGCTGGGCCAATCTTTCAAGATTTTGCAACAAACCACCCCAGACCCAACCGATCATGTTGCCGTGGCCCGTATCCTTGGCCCCCACGGGACAGCCGGTCAGCTAAATGCCAGAATCCACAGCGACGCCCCTAATCGGTTCGAGCCTGGCGAGAAACTCTTTTGTAACGGCGCCCTTCTTCAGATTACCTACTCGAAACGCACGCGGGGTGACCAGATAATCCTCCAATTCCAGAACTTCAATACCATGGACAAGGCCCGCACGTTGAGCGGCCAGTGGCTCACCATTCCCCAAGAAGCCGTGGCCCCACTCTCAGAAGGGGAATACTTTCACTTTCAACTGCTGGGTCTGCGGGTAGTCACCGACCTTGATGAGGTACTGGGAGTGATCACCGAAGTCATCGAGACCGGCAGCAACGACGTTTATCTGGTGGAAGGCGAAAACGGCCAGGTTTTGATTCCGGCCATTGCCAGCGTCGTCCTTGAAATAAACCTGGAACAAGGCGAAATGCTGGTACACCTGATGGAGGGACTGCGTTGAGGACTGCGTTAGCACTTTTGACTGCCGAATCACGCTGGTGCTAGAATTCTACTGTGTATTGTGCCGCCCGTGACAATTTCGACTGAATGTCCCGTTCAATCCTAACCGCACCCTCGCAGCGCAATTTGCGTAGCATCCAAAATTGGTGGGTACAAACCCAGACGGCAAAGGAGGTGTCACTGATGTCAGGTCACTCCAAATGGTCAACCATTAAGCGCGCCAAGGGCGCCACTGACGCCAAACGCGGCGCATTATTCACCAAGCTGGCCCGAGACCTCACCCTGGCAGTGCGTGATGGCGGCGGCGACCCGGAGATGAACTTCCGGCTCCGTCTGGCAATGGATCGAGCCAAGTCCAACAACATGCCAATGGAGAGCATCGGGCGCACCATCAAGAAGGCGTCGGGCGAAGGCAGCAATGGCGAACAGTTTGAAGAAATCACCTACGAAGGTTACGGGCCCGGCGGTGGCGCCATATTGCTCCAGGCTCTGACCACCAACCGAAACCGAACCGCTTCGGACATTCGCTCGGCCTTCAACAAAGGCGGCGGGAATTTGGGTGATGCGGGTTGTGTCGCCTGGAACTTTGAGAGTAAGGGCATTGTCATCATCGAAACCGACGATGCGGAGCGGGCCGACGAGCTAACCCTGCTCGCGATCGAATCCGATGCTGAAGACGTCAAATACGAAGAGGGTGTCCTGGAAATTTACACCGCTCCAGAAAACTTGCAGAAAGTTCAGCAAGCCCTGGAGCGCCACTCGGCGGCAATCTCCTCTTCTGATATTTCGCTAGTCCCCAAGGCTACAATCGCGCTGGACAATAAAGCCTCGGAGCAGACGCTCCGGCTGCTGGATAATCTGGAAGAGTTGGCCGATGTGCAGAAGGCCTACACCAACGCCGATTTCCCGCCGGAGGTGCTCGAACAGTACCAGGAATCCAACTAGATGCGGGTGCTGGGCATTGACCCCGGTACCGTGAGAATGGGTTACGCAGTCTTGGAATCGGGGCCACAACCCGAAGCTGGAGACTACGGCGTCGTCGCTCTGCCCACCTCCATGCCCTTGGAGCAACGCCTGTACCAGCTTCATACCCACATATTGAACATGATCCACATCTTCCACCCCGACGTAATTGCCGTGGAAGAGCCCTTCGTGGGACGGGGAGAGCGCCAGTTCATTGGCCCGGCAATCGCCGTGGGGCAGGCCCAAGCGTTGGTGTTCATTGGGGCGGCCAGCCAGAACCTGCCGGTATTTCGCTACAGTCCAGCTCAGATCAAGCTGGCGGTGGTGAACTATGGAGCAGCCACCAAGGAGCAGATGCAGCAGATCATTGCGGCCACTTTGAAATTGCCGGAGATCCCTGAGACTGACGCCGCCGACGCGCTTTCGGTGGGACTGTGCCACCTGATACAGAGTGAGGCCGCATCGGCGCTGGACCGGGAAATCCGTCCCGGCCAGGAGCGTTAGTCAGTGATCGCCGGTGTTCGTGGCCTGCTGGAAGCCACCGGCCCCGACTGGGTGCACCTTCAGGTCGGCGGCATAACTCTTCGTATTTCGGTTCCCGCCTCGTCCATCGCTGAACTGGGCGACCTTGGCGGCCAGGTTTACCTTCACACCAGCCTGCGCATCCGCGATGACCAACCGGTATTGTTCGGATTTCCCACACAGGCGGCAATGGAGGCCTTCCTGCTGTTGCTGGGTATCTCCGGCATCGGCCCTCGGCATTCCCTGGGGTTGCTCTCCAGCCTGGGCGTGGCCGGGTTGCAGCGGGCTATCGAAAGCGGCGACGTGGCCGCGTTAAGTACCGCGCCCGGAGTGGGCCGCCGCACCGCCAGCCGGGTGGTGCTGGAGTTGAAGGGCAAGCTGGAAGTTGACCCAGAGGCGGGCGCACCAACCCTGGCCAGCAACAACGTTGAAGTTGTTGAGGCGTTGACCGCCCTGGGCTACTCCGCCACCGAGGCGCGGAGGGCAGTCAACGACCTGGACAGTTCCCCCGACCTGACGGTGGAGGACAAGATCCGCCTGGCCTTGCAACAGATGGGAGGTGGGTAGACACCCATAGATGCGGGTCGCAACACACACAATGAAAACTGCTTCTCACTCGGTTATAATGTCATATAGTCCATAATACAATCGACATCACCAAGTTTCTTATTCAGCCACTTAACATATCACGCGAGTTGAAGAGTTACAAATGTCAGATGGAAACATAAAACTCGAAGCCCAACGAATAATCGAGGATCTTCCCGAAAACGCCACCTGGGAAGACTTGATGTATCGAATATATGTACGCCAAGCTATAGAAGCAGGGCTTGAAGACTTCGAGGTTGGTAGGACATTGGACACCCAGGAGGTTCGTGCCAGATTCGGGCTGCCCACGTGATTGTACAGTGGTCTCACACCGCTATCGCCCACTTGGTGGGCATCTATGATTACATTTCAAGAGACTCGTCATTATACGCACAACGGACAATCGACAGATTGATCAGGCGCGTAGAACAAATAAGCCTACATCCACAATCGGGAAGAGCGGTTCCAGAATATCAATCTCAAAATATCCGTGAAATAATTTCCAGCCCATATAGAATCATCTATCGAATGACCGAAAACCATCTAGAGGCGTTAGCCTTTGTTCACGGTAGACAGGCACTCCGTTTGGATGAATAGACGCTCTCGCGGATGAAACAAAATGCCTGATTTCCAGCTAGTGTCCGACTTCCAAATGACCGGCGACCAGCCCGGCGCGGTGCAGAAACTGGTCAAAGCCGTCAATGAAGGCGTCGCCCGCCAGACTCTGCTGGGTGTCACCGGCAGCGGCAAGACCTTCACCATGGCCAACATCGTTCAGCAGGTGCAGCGGCCCACTCTGGTGCTGGCTCACAACAAGACCTTGGCCGCCCAGCTAGCCTCCGAGTTCAAGGAGTTCTTCCCCCACAATGCGGTGGAGTACTTCGTCTCCTACTACGATTACTACCAGCCAGAAGCCTATGTGCCCCAGTCGGACACCTACGTTGAGAAGGACGCCAGCGTCAACGAGGAATTGGACAAGTTGCGCCTTTCCGCCACCACGTCACTGTTGACCCGCCGGGACGTGCTCATCGTCGCCTCGGTATCCTGCATCTACGGCCTGGGCGACCCCTCCGACTACTTCAGCCTGGTGGCTAAGGTGTCGGTGGGCGAGATCCGCAACCGCAGCAGCCTGCTCCGGCAATTGGTGGACATGCAGTACGAGCGCAATGACTTCGACCTGGCTCGGGGCAAGTTCCGAGTGCGCGGCGATACTCTGGAGATTGTCCCCGCCTACGAAGAACTGGCGGTGCGCATTCAGTTCTTCGGCGATGAGATTGAGAAGATCACCGAAATCGACCCGTTGACCGGCGAAATGTTGGCCCAGCGCCAGGAGACGATGATCTTTCCCGCCAAGCACTTCGTCACCACCCAGGAGCGTGTTGACCTGGCAGTGAAGGACATTGAGATTGAACGAGACGAGCGGTTGATTGACCTGCGCGGCCAGGGCAAGATTCTGGAGGCTGCCCGTTTGGAATCACGCACCAGCTACGACCTGGAAATGCTGCGGGAGGCCGGTTTCTGCCACGGCGTCGAGAATTACTCATGCCACCTGGCCCGGCGTCACAGTCACAAGGACGGCAAGTTCGCGGTGTCCTGCGGCTCCACCCCCTATACGCTGCTGGACTACTTCCCAGAAGACTACCTGATGTTCATCGACGAGTCCCACATGACTCTGCCTCAGGTGCGCGGCATGTACCACGGGGACGTGGCCCGCAAGACGACGCTGGTGGACTTTGGATTCCGGCTGCCCTCGGCAGTGGACAACCGCCCGCTGAACTTCGGCGAGTTTGAGCAGCGCGTCAATCAGGTGGTTTTCGTGTCGGCCACCCCTGGCCCCTATGAGATGGAACACAGCGCAGCCATCGTGGAGCAGGTCATCCGGCCCACCGGCTTGCTGGACCCCACGGTTGAGGTCAAGCCCACCACCGGCCAGATCGACGACCTGCTGCACCAGATCCGACTGCGCGTGAACAACGGTCAGCGTGTCCTGGTGACCACCCTGACCAAGCGCATGTCCGAGGAATTGGCCGACTATCTGTCGGAGATGGGCGTTCGCAACACCTACTTGCACTCCGACATAGACACTCTTAACCGCATCGAGATTCTGCGCGACCTGCGCCTGGGTGTCTACGATGTGATCGTGGGCATCAACCTGCTGCGGGAGGGGCTGGACCTGCCTGAGGTCAGCCTGGTGGCCATCCTGGACGCCGACAAAGAAGGATACCTGCGCTCAACCACCGCGCTGGTGCAGACCATGGGCCGGGCGGCCCGCCACTCTGAGGGTCACGTGATCATGTACGCCGACCGGGTTACCGACTCGATGAAGCGGGCCATTGACGAGACTTCCCGCCGCCGCGAGATTCAGGACATCTTCAACCGGGAGCACGGTATCGAGCCGAAGAGCATCCAAAAGGCGGTGCACGACATCACCGAGGGTATCAAGATGGTGGCGGAGACCAAGGCCAGCTACCAGGTAGCGCGGCAGGAAATGTCCCGCGACGACATGTTCCGGGTGGTGAAAGACCTGGAGTTCCAGATGAAGGACGCAGCCCGCAACCTTGAATTTGAGAAGGCCGCCGCCCTGCGCGACGAGATGCTGGAGTTGCGCAAGCTGCTGGCACTGGAAGAAAAGACGCTGCGGGGGTGAGCTAGGCAGTAGCCACCCGCTCGTGGTGAGCCAGTCGAATCATGAGCGGAGTACCGATTAGATTAAGCTTTGGGGTTGATACTGTGACCAACGGTGATCCTTTTCGTTTCTGGGCCTTGCAACCTGATGGCGAACGCGCGTTTCAGGCATACGAGCACATAAATTCGTACTATGCAGGTTGTATAGTCCAGTACTCAAGGATTTACAAGCTCTGGGGGGTTTCATCGGCAATTGCGAATGACCCTATCGACCAAGTCACGTTTGCCGCAAAGCGACGAGCAATGGAACAGGTTGTCCGAGATATTCACTACCTGCTCGTCTCATTGCAAGTTATCTGGAAAACCCTTGATCGACTTTGTGAAACCAACCTGTACCCACACTTTGAATGCATGGCCTCGCTTCGCGATAAATGGCAGCCGTATTTTGAGCAGTATCTAGAACCGAGGAACACATTCGAGCACTTTGATGATCAAGTCCTTGGACTAGACAGCAGAAACAATAGCCCAGGCTTTGGCTTACGCCTCACTCCAGATGGTGGATTTTCCCTGGGCTCCCAACACCCTGTTCTGATCAACAAACATGCTCAAGACCAGCTCGAGGAATTTAAGAGGGAGTTTGAAACTTGTGTAGATGGCATTGTTGGGTGATCTACCTAATCATTCACGCCCCCGCATTCTCCTCCAATGTGAAATTGTCCCCGTAGTCCTGGCTCTCGCCGGAGGTGCCGCCCACCGCGCCGCCAGCCAACCTGCGTCACCTGTCCTCCCTTAGGGCTCATGACGAAATAACTGATGCAATCGTTAGCTGTAACCCTATTTGGGAAGTCTCACACGTGAACCATTTATTTCGTCA
>MUCJ01000038.1 GCA_002816715.1 SAR202 cluster bacterium Casp-Chloro-G3
GGACCATGGCCAAGCCCTTCAAATGGACCTACCAGGGGAAGGTGCTGGTCGCATAAACTATGGACGTATTTGAGCCAAGGTGTACTAGGTTGGTGGTGGCATTTGCGCCATCTACCGTAACCTGAATACTGGAAGTTCGAAACCTCTCTCCCCCTCCATCGCCAAGATCGCCCCACTGAACATCGGAGACCAGGAGGGTCAGCGTGGCCTGCCGGTCCGCCGATTCCGCGTTGAATATATAGGTCTGTGGCACCGTTACCTGCGCCGCCGGCACCGTTGATAGAGTGTACGCCACGTCGGCTCCGTCTCTGATATCGATCTCCGCCGTGGAGCCGTCATTGTAGATCACGACCAGCGCGGCCCCGTCGTCACGGCCGCTGCAATCGGTGTCGAAATCGGATATGGTCAATACGTTTCCGCCGAGTGAGATCAAATCGGTAACATCCGCCCGATAGGCCACGCCCGCGATTGTCCCTGTCCCCGTGGTGGCGCATCCTACGTCATGTCCGCCGATGGGCGGGGCAAAGCCGATTTCCTCCCCGGTCACCGAGCTGCCGTTGACCGTAATGGTATCGTCACCGAGGGGATTAGTCCCCTCCTTGGTGTTGAATCGGTCTCCCCAATACAGCAGGGCCTGCACCACGCTGGTGCCCGGGACGTTAATATTGATGGCACTGGGCTGGGTGAATAGACCGGTGCCATCGGCTACGTAGCCACTTCCTTCTTCGATAGTGATGCTTGGAGTTCCTAGGGTCTCGTTTCCGTTGGCCCAGACCAACGCCAGCGAGCCTACCAGAATAGACAAGACCAATAAAGTGGCCAGGCCGGTTAACCGTTTGCTGAACATACCTTGTACCTCCTGATTTGAATGAGAATCCGCTTATTTTTCTTATGCCCGGTTCTTAGGCGCAGATTTTAACTAATATAATCTAAACTGGTGGATTACAGTAGAATTTTTTAGTCCCAATCTATGCTCTCAAAGAGCCACTTAGGTGAATAAATTAGATAATAATTTAATGAGTTTTCTTTAATAGTCTTGGCGTTGCGGTAGATATGTTGGCTATCTTATCGCCGTCCAGTGCTATAATTGGCTGATGCTTACAGGAACAGAACTACTTGAAGGACTGAATCCAGCGCAAAAAGAGGCCGTTGAGACCGTTGATGGCCCGCTGTTAATTGTCGCTGGGCCGGGCAGCGGCAAGACCCGGGTTATTACCCACCGCATCGCCTATCTGGCGCGAGTCTATGGAGTCAGTCCCCACCAGATTGCCGCCGTCACCTTCACCAACAAGGCGGCCCGCGAGATGCGCGACCGGTTGCAGCGTCTGGTGGGCGTTGGCGCGGACTCGCTGACCGTGGGCACCTTCCACAGTTTTTGTGCCCGTCTGCTGCGCTATGATGGCGACATCATCGGCCTTAGCCCCAACTACTCCATCTACGACTCCGACGACCAGCTAAACATGATCAAGCAGTCCCTGGAGTTGGCCGAGCTTGATCCCAAGCGTAACCATCCCAGAGCGGTACAGAGCGTAATATCCAAGGCCAAAAGCCTGCTGCTGGACTCGCGGGGGCTGGACCAGACCGCCCAGAACTTCTTTGAAGAATCCTGCGCCCGGGTCTACCACCACTATGAAGAACTACTGGCCCGCAACAACGCCCTCGATTTTGACGACCTGCTGCTGAAAACAGTCCAGTTGCTCCGGGCCAGTGATGCCATACGGGAAAAGTACCAGCAGCGGTACCAGTACCTGATGATTGACGAGTTTCAGGACACCAATATCGCCCAGTACCGTTTGGCCCAGTTGCTCACCGGTGAAGACCACAATGTCTGCGTGGTGGGCGACCCCGACCAGTCGATTTACTCCTGGCGCAACGCCGACATTCGCAATATCCTCAGCTTCCAGCAAGACTACCCAGAGGCCAAGACTATCGCCCTGGAGCAGAACTACCGCTCTACCGCCAACATCCTGGAGGCGGCCAAGAGTCTGATCTCGTCCAACGGGATGAGGCTGGAAAAAGACCTGTTTACCGACAATGCCAAGGGGACGCCTCTGACGATTCATGAGGCTTACGACGAAGGAGAGGAGGCCGGGTTCGTAATCACCGAGATTGACCGGCTGGTGCGTCAGGAGAAAGTGAAGCTGGGCGATTGCGCCGTGATGTACCGGGTGAACGCCCAGTCCCGTGCATTGGAAGAAGCCTGTCTGCATAAGGGGATGAAGTACCGTTTGGTTGGGGGTGTCCGTTTCTACCAGCGTCGTGAGGTCAAAGACCTGATGGCCTACCTGCACCTGCTCAACAACCCCCAGGATGAGATCAATCTCAGTCGGGTGATCAACGTGCCACCCCGGGGGATTGGGGCCAAGTCAATGCAGGATATGGTCGCCTATTCCCACAATCAGGGCATCGCGCTGTACGCCGCCTTGCAGCAGATAGCGGCGGCCAAGGCCGAGGGCAGACTCTCTCCGGTGCGACTGACTCCCCGTGCCGTCACCGCGGTGGCCAGCTTTATCGCGGTGGCCGACCGATTGATCGACTTGGCCCAGCGGATGAAAGTGGTTGAGTTGATCAACCTGGTGCTGGAAGAGTCCGGCCTGAGGAGCTACATTCAGAACGGTGACGACTTACCTGACGAGCGGTGGGAGAACATCCTGGAACTGCGGGAAATTGCCCAGGAGTTTAACGCCGAAGAACCGCCCAACGGCCTGACCACCTTGCTGGAGCGCATCTCGCTGGTGGCCGATGTGGACAGCTACAACGAATCGGAAGATTCTATGACCTTGATCACCCTGCATCAGGCCAAGGGTCTGGAGTTTCCGGTGGTGTTCATTGTGGGTCTGGAAGAAGGCTTGCTGCCCCATATCCGGGCTGTGGAAAGCGGAGATGAGATTGAACTGGAAGAAGAACGCCGGCTGTGCTACGTAGGTATTACTCGCGCCCAGCAGAGGTTATATCTGTTGCGGGCCTTCCGGCGAGGGTTTAGGGGCAGCAACGGTCCAACTCTGGCGTCGCGGTTTTTGCGGGAGATACCGTCCAGCCTGGTATCTTCGCCCTCTGCCAAGCCCCGTCAGACCGGGTCGGCTAACACAGGGACATTCACCGCCGGGTCATTTACAAAAGCACCCACGGTGGTTAATAGCGATGCTTGGGCCAAGGCGGTTTCCCAGGCTCCACCGTCACCTCATCGTCCCACGCTAAATGTGGGCGACATGGTGCGCCATACTGCCTTCGGGGAGGGGGTGGTGATGGATAACACTGCCGTCGATGGGGACTATGAGGTGACCGTCCAGTTTGCTGATGGCGTGGGCGTCAAGCGGCTGCTGCTCAGCTTTGCTCCGCTGGAGAAGGTAGCAGGCTAGCTGCTGCTAGCTCACCACGCCACCAGGTTCCACCCCTCAAACAAGTCCCGATAAGTGCCGCCAATGACCGTGGTCTGGCCCCTCTTTACCTTGATCCAGTAGGCATTACCCGTTGCCAGTTCGGTCAACGTAATGAAGGATGCAAACTCTGGTTTTGGGTCATAGAAGGTCCATTTTTTGTCCACGTTGTGGAAGCGGTATACCCGCAGCAGGTTATCTCCCAGGGGGCTAAGCTCCTGGGTCAATTGATAAGTTGTCTTGGTGGTGACGGTCTGGGTAGTGCTGGCCGTGGCGGAACTGCCGGTTACCGAAAAATTAACGGTGTATGTCGACGTTCCGGCCTGGGCCAATATTGGCTGCGTGCCGTTTTCTATCGTTGGGACGACGCTGCTGAGGGTAAACTTCCCCGCGGAGTCGGTGATCAGATTGGCGGGTATTTCAACCTGGATGCCGCCAATGGAAAGCGACTTCACCTGAATAAAGGAGTTGAATTCGGTCCCGGTTATTGTAATGACGGTTCCCGGCGGGCCCATTATTGGACTGGCCGTTACTAGGGGCTTGGTGACCGAATGAGTGGCGGTAGCGGTGGCAGATGTGCCCGGTATGGCAGTGGACACCTTATTAGCTGTTGATGGGATGGTAGCGCTTAACGGCACCTCGAAGGTTGTAGTAAATGCGCCCAACGAGTCGGGAAAGATACTAGCTACCTGTTTGGCGTTGCTGGTAGTTATGTTGTAGTTAATGGTAACCGGCGGGACCTGATCGGTGCCAATGTTGGTGCTGTTTAACGGGAAGTTTGCGCCGGTTACGGTTATGGTGCTGCCGGCCCGGCTGGATACCGGCGACAAAGAAATTGTGGGAGCAGTTATGACGAGCGTGGCAGCGGCGGTTTTCCCCCCGCTGTCGGTTGCTGCCATCGAGTAGGAACCTGGCGTCAGCGTAATTGAGTTGACCGGCACTACCAGGTTGGTTACAAATTTCCCACTGCTGTCGACATTTACCGGCGCTCCAAAGTTAATTTTGCCGGTGTCTACGATAGATCCACCCAGGGATATTGTAGATATTGTGGCGGCCCCACCGACGGTGAAGTCCTCACCGGTGACGGCAATGTACTGATTGGGCAACGCCGTGGTTGGGGAGATGACCAGGGTGGCGGCGGTCTGGCTGACTAGATTGGCTGATATTAGGGTCGGCATTTTGACGAAAGTGACCGTGGCCACCAGCAACGCCAGCGCCAAAATCGAAATTAGTCTGCAGATACTTCTTGATCGCATGCCTGCTTATAGGGTACCTTGCTGGCATGGGGAGCTAGGCAGAGTGTAGTCCCCTATGGCAACCGTGGGATATACGTGAATTTGGGAAGGTGGCAAGGGTTGGACGAGATAACAGTTAAATTTGTCGAGACCGAATCAGAACTGGAGGGCGCGGTCAATGTTCGGATGCGCGTCTTTGTGGTTGAGCAGCAGATTCCCCCCGAAGAGGAAATGGACGATGCCGATGCCACCGCTACTCATGCCGTTGCGCTACATGGGGGACAGATAATCGGCACCGGGCGTCTGCTCTACCGGGACGATGGCGGTGTGCAGATCGGACGAATGGCCGTTGACCGCCAATTCCGGCGGCAGGGGGTCGGCGGAAGGATTCTAGCCTTCTTGGAGGAGGAAGCCCGTACTCAGGGTGCCAGTAGTTGCCTGCTCCACGCCCAGGAGTACGTCAAAGCCTTCTACGCTGGCTCTGGCTATGTGGAGCACGGCGAGCTGTTCCTGGAGGCAGACATTCCCCACATAGAAATGCGCAAGGAGCTTTAGATGGCGTTCTACAGGATGTAGCCTTAAGCCACTCCTGCCGTAGCTGGCACCGCCTCAATCACCCTTACTTCCATCTTGGCGATGTGGCTGGTGGGGCGGTCGCCCAGCGCGATGCGCTCCGGCGAAGCGAAGAATGCAGCTTCTTTGACCGGAATATCCTCGGCGCTGTTGAACTGGCGCACCCAGATGAACTCGGTGCGGTCGGCGTTGACCCAGGAGTTCTGCACCGGTATGCCCAGCCGGTCGTGCAGCGGACGGATATGCTCGTTGAACAGTTTTTGCCATGAGTCCATCATGCCCCGGTTGATGGTGTAGATGCGCATTTGGTAGACCATTATGTTTCTCCTGTGCTGTTATTAGGTAGTGTTTGAAAAGTCCCTCCCCTGGCCAAGGGGAGGCTAGGTGGGGTCTTTTCACCCCCTTTTATCTCCCTTTCAATCAAGGCGTATTACACAACAGTTTTAGTGAACGGCATCCTCTCCCCATGTGGGAGAGGACAAAGGTGAGGGGTATCACCCTCATCCCAACCTTCTCCCATCAAGGGAGAAGGAGCCGCTGTTAGACCCCGCTAAAAATTGTCGTGCACTAAACTCAGCAAGAGGGAGACTATTGCTCTTTAAACTATCCCTCAGAATCGGCACTCAACGGAAAGCTCTCCGCAGGTGTCTTGAATCCACTGTACCACTTCAGGATGCAGCGGTATGCCCTCTTCACGTCGGATCACTTCCATCTCGGCTTCCGGCTGTCCGGCCACCAGCACCCGGTCGTGGCCCGGCGCGGGCCTGGTGCTCTTCATCATGTGCAGCCACTCGTCCATATTTGTCTTGAAATGCTCCGGGTCGTCAAAGCCGGCGATGCTGTAGGCGGCGACGTAGTGCCCAAAGTTGGGCCGTCCCGGCACCGCGCCGTAGCCAAATCCGGTTAGCACTCCGGCCAGGATATCTACCACGCAGGATAGGCCATATCCCTTGTGAGAACCCAGTTCGCGGGTCGCTCCCATCGGCAGCATATGGTAGATTTCCGGCACCTCCATTTCTTCCATGATGGGAGTGCCGTCCGCAGTGGCCAGCCAGCCTGGCTCCAGCTTGGCTCCCAAACGGCGGGCAATCTCTATCTTGTTCTGTGCCACCGAGCTGGTGGCGGCGTCGAATACAAAGGGATGGTCGTTCTTGGCCGGGACGGCCACCGCAATGGGGTTGGTGCCCAGTCGGGGTTCAGCGCCGAAGGTGGGCAGGGTGCGCGGTGGGCAACTGGTCATGCAAACGCCGATCATGTCGTGCTGCAGGGCCATCATGGCGTGGTAAGACGCCATACCCAGGTGGCGGGCGTTGCCCAGGGTCACCATGCCGACGCCGACTTCCTTGGCCTTGCGAATGGCGATTTCCATGGCCTTGGGCGCGGTGATAACGCCCAACCCTCGGTCGGAGTCGATGCTGGCGGTGGCGGGAGTCTCCCGCACAATCTTCATGTTGGGACGGGGATTGATCTGACCGCTGGTGTAGCCATTGACATAACTACGTAGCATATTGGATACACCGTGGCTGTCCACTCCCCGCAGGTCGGCCAATACCAGAACGTCGGCACCGACCTGGGCATCTTCCGGGGGGACTCCCAGCTTCTCGAAGATGGCGGCGGCGGTGGCCCTCAGGTCATCTCCCGAAACGTTGATTGCTTCTTCTTGACTGACTCGGAACTGCGGTAACAATTTGGACCTCCGTTATTTGCCTGGGCTGGGCAGGTTTCAGCGCAGTATAACACCGCGAATTGCCGGTAGCTACTGAGGCTGAATCCTAGCCTGCTGAGGAGTAGTTACACCGAACCCATACTATTGGCTAACGACTTTCAAATCCTCACATTTTGAACTTAATCTGGTTACTGGCTAAATTAGAAGGGGTAGATATAACTTTGTCCGGTCTTGATGCCGGGTCTTGTTGAATGCCAGGTCTTGTTGAATGCCAGGTCTTTTTAAATGCCAGGTCTTTTTAAATGAGTGAAGCTGTCCCCGGGACAATTGTACTAACTATTTTTATGCTGCTGACCGGATTCAGCTTCTTCTTCCTGATCAACGTCTGGGTGGAGCAGGATGCTCTTCAGAATGAGGCGGCGGCGTTTCAAGAAGCTAGGCTGGAATCTGGGTTATCGGTTCGGTCTATTACGGCTACTTCCTCCGATTGCAGTAGTTTCACCGGGCCTTATGTCGCCCTGGTGGCAAATACTGGGGATTCATTGATCTCCGACTTCACGAAAATGGATGCTTTGATCGACTACAGTGATTCCGGCAGCACCCTGGTGGTGAAGCGGTTGACGTATCCCACCGATTGGTCGGTGGCTAGCATCAGCCCGGACAACTTGGACCCCAACTCGTGGAACCCCAACGAGACCGCGACGGTCAGCTTGACTGGATCTCCGGCGCTGGGCTTGCAAACGCGGGGCCGGGTGGTGTTGACGACACCGCAGGGGGTGTCTGATTCGGCCTACTTCACCTGCGTTCCTACCCAATATTACCTGAACAACAATCCTACTCCGCCGACCGGTGATACCAACGCCCAGGCGATCTTGCCGATGAATCCCGGTGCTCCCACGACTACCCTGTTCAACTACGATCAAGACCGTGATGGCGCGGCGGGACTGCTGATTCTCTCCGGTGGAGTGGGCGCCGATGAGAGTGACTCTACTGAACATCAGGTGTGGCGCAGCGGTGCGCTGCTGGACGACCTGCATCTAAGCTCGGTGGGCATCGATTTCTGGTCAGGGGTGGAGAACTTCACATTGGCTACCACCGGCAGCGCGACTTTCTACTTGCGCGACTTTAACGGTTCTAGCCACACTGAGATCGGCAATGATTCTGTGTTTGATGCCAACTGGCAGGGTGGCAGCGGCACCTTTGTTCAGCGTACCGCGTCGATTCCATCCCTCGACTATACTGTTCCAGAAGGCAACGAGTTGGAGGTCAAGCTGATTGTGGACTCGTCGGCGGTCAACAATATGTGGTTCGCCTACGACGCCCTGATTTATCAAGCGACGGTGCAGGTCACGCCGTAGCTGGTCATGCATCTGCTAATCGTTCTAGGTGTGCATGAGCCATCCCGAATTCTCCGGCCAGATTGTGGATTGTGGATGATCCTAACAAGTCGCAGGAGATAACTCCCTCTCCCTCAATGGGAGAGGGTTGGGGTGAGGGTGATTCCCCCTCCCTCTAACTCCCTCCCACTAGGGGAGGGAGGACAGCCTATCGATGCAGAGGGCATTCCTTCTTGCCTAAATTCGTGATGACTCATGTATGTTTGTCTGGTCTTGTTATAATTCGACCAGATTATTGCAGGACTGAATGATTATGGATGTGAATAAAGGGCAAGCCCTGGATTACCTGTCGCGGTTGGGCAGCCAACCAGCCACCTCCTTCTATGAGTCTGGAGTGGTGGCGACCATCAAGGCTATCCTCGCCGAATCTGGCGTTGACTACCGCGTTGATGACTACGGCAACATTATCGCCAAACTGTCCGGGCAGGCTGGCTCATCAGATACAATCCCGCCCATCGCCTTCGTCGCCCATATGGACCATCCTGGGTTCGAGGCAGTGGCCGTAGACGGCGACTATCTAGTGGGCAAGGCGGCTGGCGGGATACCGGCGGGCAGCTTTGCGGCTGGTGTGCCGCTGCAAGTTATTTTGGAAGACGGTCAGCGTCTGAAGGCGGTTACCGCTGGGCGATACGGCCACGAAGCCGACCGGCAGGTGCTGATACAGCTAGCTGAACCCCAGACAGTCTCCTTGCCGTGCTCGGTGGTGTTTGACCTGATGGACTTTCAACTGGATGGCGAATACATTCGTATGCGCGCTCTGGACGACCTGGCCGGTTGTGGCAGTATCCTGGCCGCCCTGTCGGTTTTGTCGCGACAGCCCGCGCCTGGTGACGTTTATGGTGTGTTCACCCGCGCTGAAGAGGTGGGTCTGGTGGGCGCTAGAGTCATGGGCGAAGCCCGAACTCTGCCGGAGAACACCCTGGTGGTGTCTTTGGAGTCCAGTCGCACCTTGCCTGGGGCGGAAATTGGCAACGGGCCGGTGATTCGCGTGGGCGATGCCGGGTTCACCTTCAACGCCGACGCTGAGTCGGCGTTAATCAAGGCTAGAGAAACGCTGCAAGCCCGACCGGAGGGATTTAAGGTGCAGCGGCAGTTAATGAGCGGCGGCACCTGCGAGGCCAGCGCCTTCGCTCTGTACGGCTACCGCACGACGGGAATCGCCTTTCCCCTGGGCAATTACCACAACGGCGCGCCCGAAGACAAAATCGCGGCTGAGTACATTCATCAGGATGACTTTTTTGGGGGCATTGAGTTAATCGCGGAGGCTGCGCTTAGTGTCTCTGAACGGGGAGATACCGCCTTCCGGCGTCGTCTGGGTGACCTGTCCGAAGAGTTGCGGAGCAGGTTGGTTTAGAGGGTGTCCATAACATGAGTCATCCCGAAATTTCTGGTTAGACGGTAGGCCAGTGGGTCAACCGGCTAAGGCGAGATGCCAGACACCTGATCATGAGCGGCTATCTTACTCGTCGTTCCGGCGGAAGCCGGAACCCAGGCACCCAACCTCTGCATAAATGTCACCCCATTGGGGGTGGGTTTTTCGATTAGTGAGGTCTTCTCCCTTCTCGCCAGTAGAAAGACACAGGACTGACGTTCTGGATTCCGGCTTTCGCCGGAACGACGGAGGTAATGCAGAGGGCGTTCCTTCTTGCCTAAATTCGGGATGTCTCAGGTAAAGAGGGAGTGCAAAAGCGTCACCCCATCGCCTGTAGCATTTGCTGAGCCGTAACGCCAATGTCGGCGGGCGTGGGGATGATTGTCGCTCCGGCTTCCCGCAACGCCTTTACCTTGGACGCGGCGGTGGCGCTCTCTCCGGTGATGATGGCCCCGGCATGTCCCATGCGCTTGCCGGGAGGCGCGGTGGCCCCCACAATCAGCGCACACACCGGCTTGTTCATCTTCTCCCCAATGAACGCGGCGGCTTCCTGTTCCATATTTCCGCCAATCTCGCCAATAAAGACCACCATGTCGGTGTCGGGGTCGTCGTTGTAGAGGCCCAGAATTTCGACAAAGCTGGTGCCGATGATGGGGTCGCCGCCAATACCCACGCAACTGGACTGGCCGATGCCCAGGGCGGTTAGCTGTCCTACGGCCTCATAGGTCAGGGTTCCACTGCGGGACACTACGCCCACCCGTCCGGGCATATGAATCGCTCCGGGCATGATGCCCACTTTGCACTGCGCTCCCGGGTTGATCATTCCCGGACAGTTGGGGCCAATCAGCCGCACCGGTTTGTTTTCAATATAGCGGGCCACCTTGACCATGTCCTGCACCGGCACGCCCTCAGTGATGCAGGCGATCAGCGGCACGCCGGCGTCAACCGACTCGGCGATGGCGTCGGCGGCAAAGGGGGGCGGCACAAAGATCAGCGACACGTTGGCCCCGGCCCGCGCCACGGCTTCTGCCACCGAGTCGTAGACTGGCACCTCGTCGTCAAAAAGCTGCCCGCCCTTGCCTGGGGTGACCCCCGCCACCACCTTGGTGCCGTAGGCCATGCAGGCCCGAGCGTGGAAGCTGCCTTCTTTGCCGGTGATGCCCTGCACCATAATGCGGGAGTCTTGATTCAATAGTATGCCCATGCTGGCGACGCTCCTAATTTATCTTCGCTGACGGCATCCTCTCCCCTTGTGGCAGAGGACTGAGGTGAGGGGTACCACCCTCATTCCAACCTTCCCCATTGATCGGGGAAGGAGCTACTAACCATGTTCTAAATGGCCTGTTTGATGGCCTGGGCCGCCTCGGTCAGCGTGTCGGCGAAGGTTACGTTCAAACCCGACTCACTCAGGATGGACTTGCCTTCCTCCAAATTGGTGCCGAGCATCCGCACCACCAGGGGCAGGTTGGAGTTCCTACGCTGGTAGGCTATCACCACTCCCCGGGCGGCAACGTCGCAACGCAGAATGCCGCCAAAGACGTTGACCAACACCCGTTTGACCTTGGGGTCGGACAAGATGATTTCCACCGCCTGGGCGACTTTTTCGTCGGTGGCGCCGCCGCCCACGTCCAGGAAGTTGGCGGGAGCGGCTCCAGCGGCGTTGGTCACGTCCAGGGTGGCCATAGCCAGTCCTGCGCCGTTGACCAGACACCCGACATCGCCTTCCAGATTCACGTAGGCAATATCCAGGTCGGCGGCTTCAGCTTCTAGCTGGTCTTCCTGGCTTCGGTCGCGCAGTTCATGCAGGTCAGCGTGGCGGAACAATGAGTCGTCTTCCAGGTCCATCTTGGCGTCCAAGGCGATTACCTGGCCGTCTCCGGTGATGATCAGTGGGTTGATCTCCACCAGGGAGCAGTCGTTCTCGACGAATATTTGGTACAGCGAGGTCATGACTTGGGCCGCCGACCGGGCCGCCGCTGGTTCAATGCCCAACTTCTGCACCAGCCGCCGGGTCTGGAAGGGCATCAGACCCAGAATTGGCTCAATGGGTTCGGTGTGAATGTCCTCGGGTCTGGTGCTGGAGACTTCTTCAATGTCCATCCCGCCCGCCGCGCTGATGATCATCACCGGCCCTCGGAATCCCCGGTCAATGGTGATGGCGATGTACAGTTCCCGTTTGATGTCGGCCAATTCCTCCACCAGGAGCGAATTGACCGGCACTCCGCTGGCGCCGGTCTGGTTGGTGACCAGGTTTTTACCCAGCATCGCTTGAGCCACTTGCAGGGCCTCGTCTGGTGATTGGACGACTTTCACCCCGCCCACTTTGCCGCGTCCGCCAGCGTGCACCTGGGCCTTCAGCACCGCTTTGCCGCCCATGGCCTGGGTGGCAGCCTGAGCTTCCTGGGGGCTGCTGGCCACATGGCCCAAGGGGATTTTAATGCCGTAGCGAGAGAGTATCGCTTTGGCCTGATATTCGTGAAGCTTCATTTGGGCTCCTAGCTCTGACTGGTAGCTTCTCCCGACAAGGGAAAGCAGTCATGCAACCTGGATAAATACGCTAACCTAAAGCATCGTAAATGCTACTTTGAACCGGCCAATCCGTCAATGCGCTTGTCTTGCAATTGAAAGCCCGACTCCACTGGATTGGAGTCGGGCTGTAGGTACACCTATACCGCAACAGTTACGGTTGTGCTTGATACTCTAAGGCGCCTCGGTAGAGGGTTCAGCGGGACTGGCTGGCTGAACAGCGTCGTCTGGAACCCCAGGGCCGCCCAGGAAGTCGAACAGCGGCGTGTCACCGGAGAGGATTAGCGTGTCCTGCCGGCCCAGCACCGTCTGGTAAGCTTCCAAGCTGCGCTGGAATGCGAAGAACTCCGGGTCCTGGTTCAAGGCGTCGGCCAGGATTTTGATGGACTCGGCTTCACCCTCACCACGTATCTGGTTGGACTGCCGATCGGCCTGGGCCAGGATGATCTCCCGGTCACGGTTGGCGACGGCGCGGATCTTCAGGTCTTCCTCATCACCCTCAGCCCGGAACCGGGTGGCGATACGGTTCCGCTCGGCCCTCATTCGGTCGTAAATACTGGCAGTTACTGAATCTGGGAAGTCGGCCCGCTTCATTCGCACATCGATTATTTCGATGCCAAAGTTTTGCTGGGCAACCCGCCGTCTTACGCCTTCCAACACCTCAGCCAGGATCTCATTACGAGTGGTTCTCCCTTCAAATAAGGGGAGACCCTCATCGTCTTCAATGGGATTGCCCAGGTCATCCAGTATGGGTTCCGCACCGATAATTTCAAACCGGTTGCGCAAGGCGACCCGGTCACGTAGCGTTGAGGTGACAATATCTCCCAAACGACTGCGGGCGTTGGTCTCGGTCAGCAGGGTCTTGCGGAATTGCACCGGGTCAACTATCCGGTACCGCGCGTAGGAGTCAATGACCAGGTTCTGCTTTTCCCGGTCCGGCATGGCAACCGGGGTTGCGTCGATACGCAGTATTCGCTTGTCCAGGGTGATGGCCAGGTCAACAAATGGCGCTTTGAAGTTGAGGCCCGGTTCAGTTGTGACATTCTTTACTTCACCAAAACGGGTAATAATTACCTGCTCGGTCTCGTCGACGATGTAGGTGGCCTGACGTAATACAATCAGCCCAATTATCGCCAACACTAACAATACGACTAAAGCTTTCATTCAAAACTCTCTAAAAAAAACCTTTAAAAAATCTTCCGGGTTTCGGTGCTAAGGATTGGGACCCAGGGGCACCGGTGTCAGCTGGCCGTCGCCGCCCAAAATGAGCACCGTCTGGGCATCGGGCGCCACAACAATTTTAGTGATTCCGGGCAGAATCTCTTCCATTGCCTCCAGGTAGAGCCTTTGCCGGGTCACTTCTTTGGAGTTCTGGTATTCGTTTAGCACTGAAGTAAACCGGTCAGCTTCACCCTGGGCCTGGGCGATACGCGACTGGCGGAAGGCTTCAGCGCCTTCTTTGATTCTTTCCGAGTCACCCTCCGCGCGGGGGATGATGTCTGCTTCAAAGGCACGGGCCTGGTTGATTCGGGTGTCTCTTTCCTGGCGAGCGCGAAGCACATCGTCGAAGGCGTCCCGCACTTCTTCCGGCGCTTTCACGTCCTGAAGCTGGATTGTCTCAATATTGAGGCCGCTGTTATAGGCGTCCATGATTTCCTGGAGTCTCTCTCTGGTCTGAGTTTCCACTTCTTCCCGGTTACGGACCAGAATGTCATCAATGGAGCGTTGTCCAACCACCAGACGCAACGAGGCTTCAGCGGCGTCCTTGAGAGTTCGTCCGTCGGGTCTGCCGGCGGGGATGGCTCTATCAGCATCCCCGGGATCGTCTACCCGGAAGAGAAAATCGTTCAGGTCTTTGATGGTGTATTGGACCACCACCTGCACATCGACAATGTTCAGGTCACCGGAAATCATCAACGCTTCATCGGGGAAGGGGACTGCTCCTCCGCCAATGCTGCCACGGAACCCCAACTCCATACGACGGGTTTCAGTAATCAGCACCACATCTTTCTGGCCAATGGGTCCGGGCCACCACCATTTCAAGCCTTCCTGGTCTACCGGGGCACCCTGTACCGCGCCAAAGAGCCTCAGGGAGGCGGCTTGACCGGGACCAACGGTGTAGATTCCGGTTGCCAGCCAGATCACGGCGATAATGCCAATGGCTCCAAATACCAGCAGGCCAATGCCGCCGCCGCCGAAGCGTGCGGTAATCTTGGCCATTGCTCCGCGAAGTTGGTTCAGTATCTGGTCAAAGTCCATCTCAGGTTGGCGGGGTCCACCGGGTGGGTACATATTTTTTTCCTTTATATCCCTTGATTTTGTTTAGGGTTGTGATCTGGTTGGGATAATCTGGTTAGAATTGCCTTTTGATTCTACCACTATCCTGGTGTTTGCGTACCGTGCCCGCGAGTCAATCCCAGAGTTTTTCGATTCTCACTATTTTCACTATGGAACTGTTGGACATTGATTTAGATATGCCCCGACCAGTCGGGGCGTGTTGAGGCCAATAATTGCAGATTGTCCCGCTGGCGCTGGCGTAGGTATAATGTTGGCTTAGTTCTTGGTTTAGCGTCGCGAGAGGAATGTTTAATGCCAGAATTTGGTCTTACGATAAAGTCTGGAGAAGAAATGACCCGGATTCAAGTTACTTGTCCCCATCAGAGTGGCTTGATCTACGTGGTTCCGGCCGAGCGAAGCTGGGTGTGTTCCAGTGGGCAGGTGCCGTCTCACGCGCTGGCCGGGTTCTTTGGCGAATTGACGCAACTGAAAGACCCCAAGGTGGTGGAGTTGATGCAGTCCTGGGGGATTTACTACCGGCAGTTGCCTTTGGAAAGTGAGCAGGCGGAAGGTGAGCAAATGGAAAGTGAGCAGACAGAAGCCGAGGAAGGTTTCCCGAGACCGTAGTTGAAAACACCATCCAAGAAATAAAGTCCCCCTCAAAAGCTTATTTGAGGGGGACTTTATTTCTAGTCGTTGGCCTCGCCGGGGGCCGGGTCCGGCGGGCTGTAGTTTTGGCTGGACAGGGACGGCGCGGGATTAGGAACAATTGGCGGCTGAGCAGGTCTGGGCGCGTAGGGAGTGGGAGCCTCCGGCGGCTTGACCGGCGTGCCGGGATCGTCCTCAGGACCGTTTGCTCTCAGGTCAAACAGACGGGTTAGTTCGTCGCCTGATACCGCTTCATGTTCAATCAGGTACTCGGCTATTTGCACCAACTTGGGCTTGCCGTCGGTGAGAATTTGCTGGGCCTGCTGATAGGCGTGGTTGATCAACTCTTTAACTTCCTGGTCAATCTCCTCGGCTATCCGGTCTCCGTAGTCCCGCTCCTCGCTGAGTTCCCGGCCCAGAAACACCATCTCCTCGCGTTTGCCGAAGGTGCGCGGCCCCAAGGACTTGCTCATACCGTAGCGTTTGACCATGCCCAGGGCGATCTTGGTGGCCCGTTCAATGTCGTTACTGGCGCCGGTGGTCACTTCGTCGAAGATTTGTTCTTCGGCCACCCGACCGCCCATCGTCACCGCCAACATGTCCTCAAACTGGTTTTTGGTCCACAGGTAACGGTCTTCTTCCGGCAGCAGGGTGGTGTGTCCGCCCATTTGTCCGCGAGAGATGATAGAAATCTTATGTACCTTGTCTGCGTGGGGCAAGGACCATGCGACCAGTGCGTGCCCGGCTTCATGATAGGCCGTCATTTCCTTTTCCCGGGGGTTGATCACTCTGCTCTTGCGTTGCGGCCCGGCAATAACCCGCTCTACCGCCTCCTCAAATTCGGGCATGTTGATGCTCTTCAGGTTTTTGCGGGCAGCCAGCAGTGCGGCCTCGTTGATCAGATTAGACAGGTCAGCGCCGCTGAATCCAGGAGTCTCCTTGGCCAGGGTGCCCAGGTTCACCGAAGTGGCGATGGGTTTGCCAGCGGAGTGGACTTTCAGGATGGCCTGTCGCCCGACGACGTCGGGCAGGTCCAGGGTTACCCGGCGGTCGAAGCGGCCCGGACGCAGCAATGCCGGGTCGAGGATGTCGGGACGGTTGGTGGCGGCGAGGACGATGATATTGGTGTTGGTCTCGAAGCCGTCCATCTCTACTAGAAGTTGGTTCAGGGTTTGTTCCCGCTCGTCGTGACCGCCGCCCAGTCCGGCACCGCGATGTCGGCCCACTGCGTCAATCTCATCAACGAACACGATACAAGGGACGTTGCGCTTGGCCTGGTCGAACAAGTCGCGCACTCGGGCCGCGCCGACGCCCACAAACATCTCGACAAATTCGCTGCCGCTGATGTGGAAGAAGGGTACGCCAGCTTCCCCGGCCACCGCCCTGGCCAGCAGGGTCTTACCGGTGCCGGGAGATCCAACCAGCAGCACTCCCTTGGGAATGCGCGCGCCCAGAGCTAGGAACCGCTCCGGGTATTTGAGGAACTCCACCACTTCTTCCAACTCAATCTTGGCTTCATCTACGCCAGCAACGTCGTTGAAAGTAACCGTAGGCCGGTTAAAGGGCATCATCTTGGCCTTGCTGCGGCCAAAGCTCATGGTCTGGTTGTTGCTGCCCTGGGCCTGGCGCATCATAAACAGGATCAGGCCGCCAAAGAAGATCAGCGGTAGGAAATTGAGCAGTATTCCGAAGAGGCTGCCCAACCCACCCGATCCTTTGAAGTATACCTGGACTCCCTGGGAGCCGATCTCTACTCCGTTGTCTGCCAGCACACTTACTAGGTCGGTCTGCTCGCCCATTTGGCTGGTGGACTGGCGGACGGGAATTCCCTCACTCACCCTGGGGTAGATGGTGAGCTTCTGGCCTTCGACCACAATTCTACTAATCTGGCGGTTTTTCGCCATTTCAATGACTTCTGTGAAATCCAATTCGTTGCTGGCACCAAAAGTAGGGATCATGGTGTAGAAGATGACAATCACCCCAATGATAATCAGCAGGTAAACCAAGCTATTTCGTAGCCAGCGATTGTTTGCCATATGTGCCTCTGCGCTGCCCTACCGGCGAACCGATACGATGCTCATTTTATATATTAAATGAGCGTAGGAGAAAAAGCAAAATGACCGTGTCCCAGGGTATTGGTTCAGTTTGGTTCTCGTCATTCCGGCGCAAGCCGGAATCCATCCGAGCATATCAACCGTCTGTGGGATAAACGGAGTCCCATTACTGATCCAGCAAACTTCATCACTACCGTGCCTCAGTCCTAGCTCAGTCCTAGCCCAATCCTAGCTCAGGCTCAGGGAACCAATTTAATCTGGCCCAGGTCTATTCTCTCATCCCCAATGAGTATCACCCGTACCGCTTGGGTCGCGTAGCCTTCTGCGGTCCAGGCCACCTGGTAGGCTCCCGGTGCCAACTCCAGGCTAAATGACCCGTCGCGGCTGGGATGAGCAATGAAGGGCTTCCCCACCGGGACTGGAAGCAGGCGCAACAGCTTATCATCGCCGGGCTTTTGGCTGCCTCTGCCGTCCCGATTGCTGGTGGTGAAGTAGATGTAGCCGTCTGGGGAGACTGCCACTGCCCGCAAACGACCGAAATCCTGGTTGAACATGATCCGGCTGGATTCCACAGTAGGTATATCCGGAGCGCCTGAACCCGGTGCGGCCAGGGTGATTCGGTGCATTTGCGACGCTTTAAGGGCGGCGAAGATCAGGTTTCCATCCCAGGCTGGATGCAGCTGGTCTCCGGTATAGAAGGCTGCCCCGGCGATGGCGATGGTGGGCGTGAAGGACATGATTGAAGGTACAAACTGGTCGCTCCTGCCTTTGCCGCTAACTTCGGGCCAGCCGTAATTATTTCCTGGCGCCAGCACGTTGACCTCGTCGTTCTTCTCAGGGCCGTGTTCGGTGATGAACAGGGCTCCGGTGTCCGGGTGCCAGTCCATTCCCTGGGGATTGCGGTGTCCGTAGGTATAGACGTAGGAGCCGGGGAAGGGATTATCGGCGGGCACTGAGCCGTCGGCTTCCGTTCTCAGCACCTTACCGGCCAGCGAGTTCAAGTCCTGGGCCTGGTCCCCATCCTGGGCGTCGCCAGTGGTCACATACAGTTTGCCGTCGGGGCCGAACCCAATGCTACAGCCGTCGTGGTTGCGCGACCCCGGAATATCGTCCACGATCACTTGGTGGTCGGTGCCTTGGCCGTTGGTATCGGTCAAGCGGGCTACCCGGTTGCGCATTTCGCCCCTGGCGTTTTGATAGGTGTAGCAGACAAAGATGTGGCCGTTTTCGGCAAAGTTGGGGTGCAGGGCAATCCCCATCAGGCCCGATTCTGATATGCTGATTACCTGGTCCAGTACCGCAAAAGGCTTCTTCTGCAGTGCTCCGTCCTGTACTACCCGGATTCGGCCGGGTCGTTCCGTGATCAAAATACGACCGTCCGGAGCAAAGTCCAGCGCCCAGGGCACTTCCAGGTCTTCAGCCACCGTTTTCACCGTCACTTGCTCAGATATTTCAGTGGCTATAATGCTGATGCTCTCGAAATTGGCTGGTCTGCTTAGAATCGCAGTGCCAGTCAAGCTGGCTTTCGCCGGGGTTGGTGAATTCCCCGGCGACCTGGTACTGGTGCCGGTTCCGGAGCTAGGCCCAGAGATGGAACTGCCTGGCGTGATCGTGGTGGTATTAAGTGGATCAGACTGAGTGCCCGTGGGCGCTGCCGGGTCGGGAGCGGCGGTACCACAGGCCAGCGATAAGGCGATGACCAACAGCAACGTCGGCCAGAGGATTTTCCCGTGGTAGTGTTTAGCTAACATAATTGACCTGCCGGAATCTGATTGATCTGATTGATCGGAATCTGCTGGCGGTGATGCTCATCAAATTACTATGTCGTATACTGGCCGGGTAAATTATTTTGGTGAATCATCCCCTGCCAGATTGACACTATACAGTATCTCAATCCGGGAGGGTCTTCTGGAGGGTATTATGGTCAGTGGCAAAAAGCCACGAGTCTACGTTGTCGGCACCGGCGGCAGCATCTCGTTCATTGGTGATTATCGCACCGATTACGTCAACTACAGCTACAACAACAAGCATCTCACAATTCAGGAAATGCTGGAAAGAGTGCCTGAGGTCAACGACTTTGCCGACGTTGTCTCCGAGCAGTTGATTAATGTGGGCAGCACCGACGTAAATCCGACTCACTGGCTTCAGTTGTCCCAGCGCATCAACCAGATATTCAGGGACGACCCGGAGGCCGCTGGCGTGGCGGTTACCCACGGCACCGCCACCCTGGAAGAGACCGCCTATTTCCTGAATCTAACCATCAAAAACTCCAAACCAGTGGTGGTCACCGGGGCTATGCGTCCGCCCACCGGGCTGGGCACTGACGCCGACGTGAACCTGATTGACTGCCTTCGGGTGGCTGCTGCCCCCGATGCGGCGGGTCGGGGTGTGCTCACCGTCTTGAACAACGAGATTCAGGCGGCCCGGGACGTGACCAAGACCAACAGCTATCGGTTGGAGACTTTTCGCTCTAATGAACTGGGCCTGTTGGGCTACGCCGACGCCGACGAGCAGGTGGTGTTCTATCGGACGCCCACCCGAGCCCATACCCTGGATGCTGAGTTCGATGTCGATTCAATAACTGAACTGCCCCGGGTTGACATCGCCTACGCCTATGCCGGAGCCGATGATCTGGTGGTCAATGCGCTGGCCGATGCCGGAGTGCCGGGGATTGTGGCCGCCGGACTGGGCAGCGGGGGATCGTCGCCCCAGTACATGAAGGGTCTGAAGGCCGCCATGCAACGGGGCGTGAAGGTGGTGGTTGCCACTCACACCGGCAACGGTCGGGTTATACTCTCGCGCCGCTTCAAGGAAGAGGGTTACATTGTCGCCGACAATCTCTCGCCCAAAAAGGCCCGCATCCTGCTGATGCTGGCGCTGACCGTAACCGATGACCCCGGCGAGATTCAGCGGATGATGCTGACTTACTGATTGGTTGCGACATCAGCCCCTTCTCCCTCGATGGGAGAAGGCTGGGATGAGGGTGATACCCCTCACCTCAATCCTCTCCCACATGGGGAGAGGATGCTGTTCACTAAAACTGTCCCGTTTAAGCCCATTTTGGTAGAGGACAAAGAGAATCAATGTAAGCTTGGCAAGACCCAATCTCTGGAGGATAACATGACGCAAAGGGATGCGGAGCGGCGTTTCCGGACCGTAGGTGACGGAACTGGGCTGACCCAGCAAGACCTCTTTTCTCGGGAAGAAGTGCAGTTGGCCTTGCGCAATCGAGGCATGCCTCTAGAAGGGTTGCGCTACCCGATCACTCCCACCGGCATGCACTATCTGCTGATCCACTTTGATATTCCCTTTGTTGAGGCCGATACCTGGCAGCTTCAGGTCGGCGGGTTGGTGGCCCAGTCGCTGAACCTGACCCTGGACGATTTGAAGCAAAGGCCCGCCCGCACCCTGGCGGTCACTATGGAGTGCGCCGGTAATGGTCGGGCCTTGCTCAGTCCCCGCTCAATCAGCCAGCCCTGGATGTTGGATGCCATCGGCACCGCTGAGTGGACCGGCACCCCGCTGAAGGGAGTCCTGGCTGAAGCCGGGCTGTCTCCGCAGGCCACCGAGATTCTGTTCACGGGCCTCGACCAGGGAGTACAGGGTGAGGAAGTCCAGTATTACCAGCGCAGCCTGACCACCAATGAGGCGACTGCCGACGACGTGCTGCTGGTCTATGAGATGAACGGCCAGCCCTTGCAGCCTCAGCATGGCTTTCCGCTGCGCCTGATCGTGCCCGGCTGGTACGGCATGACCCACGTCAAATGGTTAGACCGTATTGAGGCTATTGACCAACATTTCGACGGCTACCAGATGGAGAAGACCTACCGCTACTGTGAAGGCGCCGACGACCCCGGCGAGCCGGTGGACCGGATACGAGTCAGGTCGTTAATGGTGCCGCCGGGCATTCCCGATTTTATGACTCGTTGTCGGCTGGTGCAGGCGGGGCCGGTATCGATCACCGGTCGGGCTTGGGCCGGAGGCTTGGGCATTACCCGCGTTGCAGTGAGCGGTGACGGCGGCCAGACCTGGGAAGATGCGGCCTTGGGAACGGTGGTAGGTCAGTATGCCTGGCGGGAATGGTCGTACACTTGGAACGCCCGGCCAGGCAGGTACGACCTGTGCGTGCGGGCCACCGACAGCCAGGGCAATGTCCAGCCGGTGGAGCAGCCCTGGAACCACCAGGGAATGGGCAACAACATGGTGCATCGGGTTGAGGTGGTCGTAGAGTGATTTCCCAGAGTCTATCCCAAAAATCTGATTCTGCAAGGCATTATGGTTCGACCAGCTCGCCATGAGCGGGTCGAACCGCTCGTCCTGAGCTTGTCGAAGGACACAAATAAAGCAAGTTTTAATTTTGGGACTGGTTCTTGCATTAAAGTGATGTTGGCATGCCACAAGTTAACGAGTTCGTCTCCGGTGTTCTCGAGGTTCTCGCCCCGCTGGGAGATGTTAGAACTAGATCGATGTTCGGTGGGTACGGGATATTTCTCGACGGTTCAATGTTTGCGCTGATAACCCGGGACAATCGACTTTTCCTGAAAGCGGATGATATCAACCGACCGCAATTTGAGCAGCTTGATCTAGAACCTTTCGGCAATATGCCCTACTATGCTCCGCCACTGGACTCTCAAAAAGGGTGGCCGCAGATGGAGCCGTGGGCGCGTGGAGCGGTGGCAGCCTCAGAACGGGCCAAGTCGAGCAAGGGTTCTAGAGCAAATCGGAAGAACACCAGATAACTCCATCAGGTGGATGTTTTCCAGGGGAAGGGTATCACCCCGGAACTATGCTGACTTTGGGATGCCGGTTAGCCGGGAACTTCGTCGTAGTGGTCGGCGGTGCTGATCACGTTGTTCTCGTAGAGCGCCGCGATCTCTTCCTCCGAGAGACCCAGCAGGCCGCCCAGTACCTCTTGGTTGTGCTCGCCCACCCGGGGAGTTGAGCCAACCACGGCGGGGGTGCGGCTGAAGTGCCAGAAATCGCCCGACACGGCGATGCTGCCCGCCAGGAAGTCGGGGACTTCCACCATGGCCCGCCGTTCCCAGGGATGGGGGTCTTGCGCCGCTTGGGCAATGGTGTTCACCGGCGCGGCCACCACGTCGTGGTGGGTGAAGTGGGCAATCGCTTCCTTCATCGTCAGGTTGGCCAGTAACGCGCGCATGGCGTCCGTGACTATTGTTGCATTGTTGGCTCGCTCGTGGCGGGTGGTAAACCGGGAGTCTTCCAGCCAATCCGGCTTGCCCAGAGCGTTACAGACCCGGTGCCAGTGGTGCTGGTCTCCCGCTGAAATAAGCACCCAGCCGTCCTTGCAGGGGTAGGTGCCGCTGGGCGGCGCGGTGGACTCGCCACGATGCGGCTCGATGCCCGCGCCGTGATAGGCGGTTATGGGGATCTCGGTGTAGCTGTAGCCGGTGTCGGCCAGGCACACGTCCAGAGTCTGACCCTCGCCGGAGCGCTCCCGCTCGTGGATGGCGGCCAGGGTGCCGATGGCGGCGTGCAGGGCGGTGGTGCGGTCGATGATGGGAACGCCAGCCCGGATGGGCGGCATGCCCTCTTCGCCGGTGACCATCGCGATGCCCGACATGGTCTGTCCGATGGGGTCATACCCGATCTGGTCTTTGTAGGGGCCGAACTGTCCATAGGCCGACACGTTGACCATGATGATGCGGGGGTTTAGTTCCTTGAGCACGTCGTAACCGAAGCCCATGGTCTCAATAGTGCCGGGCCGGAAGTTCTGCAATAACACGTCGGAAATCTTCACCAGCTTGCGCAAGACTTCCTTGCCCTCCTCTTTGCGCAGGTCAATACTCAAGCTCTTTTTGCCGCTGTTGTACTGTACCCAGTAGGCGCTTTGCTTGCGCACCCAGGGGGCATGGTAGCGGGTCTCTTCGCCGCCCAAGCGCTCAATCTTGATCACTTCGGCGCCCATTCGGGCCAATACCTGGGCACACCTTGGGCCAGCCTGATGCCGTCCAAGGTCAAGAACTCTAATTCCCTTCAGCGGGCCATTATCTTCAGGCATACTAAAAATCTCCCCTCGCCGAGTATTGGCAAATTTTACGACGACGCCCATTAAAGAGCAAGTTGGGCATTCTATAGGGCTACCTGACCGCTCGTCCTGAGCCTGTAGAAGAATAGCGGCCCGAATTGCACCCATGGTTCTACCGGCTCACCCCTAACTGGCATCGGTTGTTTCTGCAAATGGGGAAAGACACTGTAGTTGAATCCTATCTGGTAGAATCCGCTGACTAGCATGTCATATACTACATGCGATACACGCCCCAATACATGCCCAGAATACAGTCCAAGCGAATTCAATGCCAACTCTGGAATCGTTGTGGAATAGTCCTGACATTGACGAGTAGGTATGTGGAGTCTTTATGCCTTCAATAATGGATCAGCCTCCCGGATATGTAACTGATGAATTGCGCGAACTGCGGGCGGCGTTGGCGGCGAACGTCCCGGCCAAGATTCTGGACCACAATTTGTTGATCGCCACCTGGAACATTCGGGCTTTTGGCGATCTGACCGAAAAATGGGCCTCCGAAGCCAGAGATAACCCCAAGCGTGACCTGCACGCTCTGGTCTGCATCGCCGAAATCATTTCTCGCTTTGACGTGATCGCCATCCAGGAGGTGAAGTCCAGCATCAAGGCGCTGCGTCACATGCTCAAGTATCTGGGGCCAAACTGGGGCCTGATTCTGACCGATGTGACCAAGGGCAGCCCCGGCAACGACGAGCGGCTGGCCTTTCTGTACGATACCCGCAAAGTGCAATTGTCCGGTCTGGCCTGTGAACTGGTGGTGCCCAAAGAGCAGCTTGACCGGGGAGTGATCGCTGCTGATGCGCTGGATCGCCAGTTTGCCCGCACTCCTTACGCCGTCAGCTTCAAGTCAGGGGGCAAGACTTTCGTCCTGGTTACCCTGCACGTGCTCTATGGGTCCTCGGCGCAACACCGGGTCCCTGAACTGAAGGCCCTGGCCGATTGGCTGGGGGAATGGGCCAGAAACATCAACGCCTGGCAGCATAACTTTATTGCCCTGGGCGACTTCAACATTGATCGGCATGGCGATGACCTCTATGATGCTTTTACCTCCAGCGGGCTGTACATCCCAGAGGACATGAACCAGGCTCCTCGCAGTATCTTCGCCAAGCCCGGTGCCCATGAGACGAGCAAGTTCTATGATCAGATAGCCTGGTTCAACGGAGACAACGGCCTGCCCGCTCTGTCGATGCAATATGCTCGGGGCGGCAGTTTCGACTTTGTGCCCACTGCGCTGAAGTCTCTCAATCTGACTAAGAACCAATTATCCTGGCGAATCTCCGATCATTTCCCCCTCTGGACCGAATTTATCCTGCGGGATTAGCGGAATTAGGCTAATGGAATTAGATTGGCGGGATTTAGATGATAAGAATATCTGAGGAATCCGCCGGTTATTCAACCGGAAGGGATCAGCCGCCAATACCAGAGAGCGTGCTAGCCAAGCTCTGGCAAAAGCGCGCCGCTCGTCAGGAGTGGTTTCGCACCAGCAAGGGGCGTCGGGTGCGGGTGCTCTATCCCGGCAGGCCGGGTAAGACTGCCGGGCCCGACTTCCGCAACGCTCTGCTGGAGTTTGAAGACGTGGGTCTGGTGCAGGGTGATGTGGAGATTCACCGGCGTCAGCAGGACTGGTATTCCCACGGCCACGGCGATGACCCCAACTATAACGGTGTTGTTCTGCACGCCGCTCTCGACCTGGCTCCGTCTCCCACCAACCTGCGCAGTGGCGGCGAGGCCCCGGTGGTTTCCCTGCGGCCATTGCTGGCAGACGAAGATGTTCCTGCCCCTAGTTCCTCCGCCCGGAACTCTGCCGCATCGATTTGGAATGTTCTGGAACCGCTGGGATATCCCCGCCCGCAGTCAGCCGCTGAGATGGCAGTTTTGCTGGAACGCGCCGGAGATGCCCGGTTTGAGGCCAAGAGTCGGCGGTTTCAGAAATTCCTCAGTGAGCAAGACCCGGAGCAGACTCTTTATGAAGGTCTGCTTGAATCGTTAGGCTACCGGCAGAACCAGCAGCCTTTTCTGCAATTGGCGGGCGGTGCACCCTATCCGGTGTTGTGCCGGGCAGCCAGGGAAGTCGCCAAAGAGCATCGGCCAAAGGCCGTTGAATCGTGGCTGTTGCAGTTATCTGGTCTGCTGTCGCTGGAGGAAGCCGCCGAGTTTACTTTGCCGGGTAGGGCTTTCGGCAGGCCCATGTCCGGGCGGGAGTGGCACTGCTTTCGGGTGCGTCCCGCCAACCATCCCCGACGCCGAATTGGCGGGGCAGCCAGGCTGGTTGTTAAGTTCCTGGATGGCGGCCTGTTGTCCAGTCTGGCCCAGTGCGCCGACGCAAACAACGTCAAGAAGCTGACCGATACCCTGACCATAATCGATGGTGGGACTACCTACATTGGCGCGTCGCGGGCGAAAGAGATGGCGGTGAACGTGGTTCTGCCTTTTTTGCATGGGCTGACCGATATGTCGGGTAAGTCCGACAAAGGCAAAGAATACCTGGAGCTGTACCGCAAATTTGGCAAGTTGCCAGACAATGAAATCACCCGAGAGATGGCCGATCTGCTAATTGACCCAACCTGGGGCAAAAAAGTCACCACCGCCCGGCGACAGCAGGGCCTGATCCACTTGCAACGGCTGTTGTCGGGGGCGGCCAGTTAGCGACTATTTCAAAACGTGGTTCGACAGGCTCACCACGAGCGGTGCAGACTTTCTATCCGCTCATCCTGAGCCTGCCGAAGTGGCTCAGGACAAGCTTGTCGAAGGATTAGTTTCTTCCATTACCAGAGTTTAGACCAGAGTCTTGAATAGTTGCCTAGTCCTTCAGAGGCACCGCCAGCGAAACCCGTCTGCCTTCGCCCAGATTCTTGAACATGTGGCCGTGGCCGGTTACGTCTTCAGCCACCAGCACATCGCCCGGCTGGAACTGTCTTTTCTCGCCGCTGGCCACTTCAATCTCCGCGCCGCCTTCCATAAACAGCACGTACTGATGACGCGGCGCAGTGTGGTAGCCTTCCGACCAGCCGGGAACGCGTAATCCCAGGCTGATTTCGTCGTTGCCGACATTATTCACTACTGCGGAGAACTGATCGGCGGTCAGGTCTTCCAAATGGGACTCGCCGTCATCGCCCGCATACACTCGGACTATCTGCATAAGTTCCTCTTTTTACTAACCTTATCCCTTTAGCGGCACTGCCAGGGAGACCCGAAAGTCATTGCCAATGCTGCGGGCGATGTGGCCGTGACCGGTAACATCTTCCGCAATCAGAACATCGCCGGGATTCAACCGCTTGACCGTTCCGTCGGCGACTTCGAACTCAGCGATGCCCGACAGGTTGACCACGTATTGCAGCCGGGGCGCGTTGTGGTAGTCGGAGTCCGGCCCGGCGGGACGGCTGTTGAGCTTGATATCGCCGCTGCCCACGTTGTTGACGATCTCAGCGAATTGTTCAGCGGTCAGGTCTTCAAAGTGGGATTCACCGTCTGGTCCGGCGTAGACTCGTACTATCTGTACCATGGGATTTCCTCCTTAAAAACGCTTTTTATTTGAACCAGTCCAAGATCCGAGTCTGATTGGGTTATGTCCTTCGACAGGCTCAGGGCGAGCGGGTCTAATCCGCTCATGGTGAGCTTGTCGAACCATAAACTCTTGGATTATCAGGCCAAGGGTATGACCACGTGAATGCTGGGTTCGTTGCCAATGACACGCGTGGTGTGGCCTTGTCCGGTGGTGTCCTCCACCAGACGGGCGTCTCCCGGGTGGTAGATCACCTTGGTGCCGTCGCCCAGCCCAACCTCGACCTCCCCGGTCAGGGAAATGATGTACTGGGCGCGGGGCGCCGGGTGCCAGTCAATGAAGTGTCCTGCCGGCCACTCGCGGAATGCGATGTGGCTGGTGTCCTGAGCCGCCGCCAAAAGCGGATGGGAAGCCAGGTCAAGCTCTTCCAAGTGCGACTGTCCGTCGTCGCCGGTATACAGCCGATAAATTCCCATGATCGTCCTTCCTTTGTTGAACGTAACTCGCCAATGCGGTTGGGCTCAGCACGCTGACCAATTTTGGACATATCTTAATAGCTACGGGTTCATTAGGCAACAGATAGGACGGGGTAACATTTCCATCCTGGCGGATCAATAATTTTCAGGCAGGGACAGACCTATTGTCTGCGCCGATGCATAAACACCGGCGCGTAGAGCCAGCCTTCCAGCATCACCACCGGGTCAAAACTGTTAGATTGCGCTGGTTCGGGACATCGAAAAAGGGCTGCGTCTCTGACCCACAGCGTAGCCACCACCGCCGCCACGATGGCGTCCAGGCAGTCGTGGTTTTGCAGAGCCCGCTCCTGGAACCGGGCAAGCCCTTGAATATTCACCGACGAACTATCGGCCAGTTTCTCCAGTATTTGTTGCCGGAGTTGCCAGGGCCGTTTTCCGTTCTTGTATCCTTTATAGGGCAGCCCAAAGGCCCTCAATGCGGCCCCGGGCATCGCTTCCAGCAGGACGGTTCCATTTCTGTCGGCATCGCCCAATGGCGGCACCTTGCAGCCTGCCGCCCGGAGTTGGTGCAGCATCTGCATCCCCCGAAAGGTCATCGGCACCATGTTGGGGTTGGCTTTGTGCAGGCAGGAGTAGCACTCGGGAAAGTAAGTGTCGGCCAGTCGCTTGGGTTCACCTTGTTCGGCGACAAACCGGTCGCGTAAAGCGATGAACTGCTCCTGTTCGATGCTGTCGGCGGCGGCCCACAAGTCCGGCATGGTTCGCGCGTCGGGCCTCCAAAACTCAGCGAAGGACTGAGGCACTGAGAAGGGGAAATCCAGCGCGGCGACGGTGGGGCTAGCGGCGTCTGCCAGCAGTCTGGTCAGCTCGGCCCTGGATTTTGGCTGACACTCGGTAAGCCTAAGCGTTTTTCCTTCGGCGATACCTTGGGTGATCCAGGTGTTCTGGTCCGACTTGGCCCCGCTGAAATCCACGCCGATGATATTCGTGCTGATCGTCATGCCTTCCGGCGTATCTGGTAAATTCTTGCAAGTGGTGACTGCCGGTAGTATAGTGCAGCCGGTATCAGACCCTCAATCCTTTACGTACCTGCTCGGCAGGTCGTTCTTAATTGGGTAATTCTTAAATATTGAGAGGAGCATTATGAATCTCACCGAACGACGTGAGCGATTTCGCACAATTTTGAATGGCAATCGGTGTGTCCATCCTGGGTCGGTGTTTGACCCGCTTTCGGCCCGGGCCGCCGAAGATGTGGGCTTTGAGGTTGCCATGTTTGCCGGGTCCATTGCATCCGGCACCGTGTTGGGTGCGCCCGACCTGATTGTCCTGACCTTGTCTGAGTTTGCTCAACAGATTCACCGCATCTGCCGGGCCAGCAGCATCAGCCTGATGGTGGACGCCGACCACGGCTATGGCAACGCGCTGAACGTGAAGCGTACCGTCGAAGAATTGGAGACCGCTGGCGTTTCCTGCTTGACCATTGAGGATACCCTGCTGCCGCTGAGTTTTGGCGCGGGCGGCGAAGGCCAACTCATCTCGGTGGAAGAGGGCATCGGCAAGATGAAGGCCGCGCTTTCTGGGCGACAAGACCCCAGCCTGGTGGTGGCCGGACGCACCAGCGCCCTGCGCAACGGCGGCGTGGCCGAGGCAATCAAGCGGGTCAGTGCTTACAAGACCGCCGGTGTTGACGCGGTATTCCTGGCTGGAGCGCAGACCAAGGCCGAAGTCGAAGCGGTTCATGCTGCGGTGGACATTCCGCTGTTGTTGGGCGGCGCGGGCGGCGAGTTAGCCGACCTGGACTTTTTGAGCGCCACCGGAGTCAAAGTCGCTTTGCAGGGGCACCTGCCCTTCCAGGCGGCGGTCAAGGCGGCCTACGACACGTTGAAGGCCCTGCGCGATGGCGTCAAACCTGACGACCTGAAGGACAAGCTGGCCTCGCCGGAACTGATGGGCCAGTTGACCCGTCGGGACGATTACAATCGGTGGGTCAAGGAGTTCCTGGGGTAGCATCTAACAAAGGTTTGAAACAGGGATAGAAAATCTTGTCGATTGGGATATGGCCCGCTCGTGGTGAGCCAGTCGAACCATGAGCGGGTGGATTCCATTTTTGTCCTTCGACAAGCTCAGGACGAGCGGAATTTTCGCCGCTCCCAAAATACCCCTTTAACCCTCTCTGGCATTGAGCCACTTCTCTTTCTGCTGCCGACGGGTGTTCTCGTCGGTGGGCCGATAGCTGCTCCAGAAATTCTGCCGGAACTGGTCGAACCGGTCTTCTCGAATTGCCTGGCGAATATTGTCCATCAACCGCAGAATAAACCGCAAATTGTGCAGGCTGGCCAGTCTCAGCCCCAGTATCTCCCTGGCTTTAAAAAGGTGCCACAGGTAAGCGGCGGTAAAGCGCTGGCAGGTGTAGCAGTCGCAGTCTGGCTCCAGCGGGGCGTCCTGATCGGCAAAGCGGCGGTTGGTAATGTTGACCCGGCCCTGCTGGGTGAACAACGCGCCGTTGCGGGCCACCCTGGTGGGCAGCACGCAGTCACACATATCCACGCCGCCAGCCACCGACTCCACCAGGTCTTCCGGTGAGCCAACCCCCATCAGGTAGCGGGGCTTAGCGACGGGTAACTGGTCGGCTACCTGGCGGGTAACTTCATACATCTGGTCTTTGGACTCGCCCACCGCCAGACCGCCGATGGCGTAGCCGTCGAAGGGAATTCCGGTGATGAATTTGGCCGACTCTTCCCGCAGGTCAGGAAAAGTTCCTCCCTGGATTATGCCAAACAGGGCTTGAGCATCGGCGTTGGGTGCGGTCGAGTGGGTCTGGTGGCAAATCTCGGCCCAGCGGTGGGTGCGTTCCATCGCCCGGACTACCTCGTCTCTCGCGGAACCGAAGGCGATGCATTGGTCGAGGCACATGATGATGTCGGCACCGATCCCTTCCTGGTTGCGGGTGGCCAACTCTGGCGTGAAGTTATGCTCGCTGCCGTCAATGTGGGAGCGAAAACGAATCCCCGACTCGTCGACACTTTTCAAAGCTCCCATGCTGAAAGCCTGAAAGCCGCCGCTGTCGGTGAGGATGGGCCGCGACCAGCCCATGAACTGGTGCAGTCCGCCCAGCCGCTGCACCAGTTCCACGCCCGGTCGCAGGTACAGGTGGTAAGCATTGCTCAGCACGATCTCGGCCCCCACCGATACAACTTCATCGGGAGTGAGGGTCTTGACCGTGGCCTGAGTGGCCACCGGCATGAAGGCGGGCGTCGCGACCCTACCGTGGGGAGTGGTGAACTCTCCCAGTCGTGCTCGACCCTGAGTTTTTTTTAAATTGAAGGAGAACTGCTGTGCCATTGACCTACCGCACTACTGTCGCGTGCTATCATGTAAAGGATGCCCCGTCATGATGGGGACGCCAGAACATTCTGGCCACGGCTCATGGTATCTCTAGGCAAGCTGGATTGCAACGACCTGAAAACTCTCCCTAGAAACTGCTAAAAGACAGCTATGTACGACGCTCTAACTTACTTTCTGAACACTTTCAGTGTTGGCTATCCAATACTGTGGGCGTTGTTGGTGATGGCGGCTATCGGCGGCACCGGACTGGGACTGTACGCCTTCTGGGAAGTGGCGCTGAAAGCTGGGTCTGCGGTTATTGGTCGAGGTAGCAATGCCCGCCGGGACTCCCACACCTAGATATGTTCTTCCCCAACGCCGAAGTCATGGTAAATCCCCTCCTGTTGATTCTGCTGGGCGTCATCGTGGGCACACTGGGCGGTTTTTTTGGCGTCGGCGGTGGCTTTTTGATAACTGCCGGGTTGCTGGTCTTTGGAGTGCCAACCATATTTGCGGTGGGCACTGGTATGGCCCTGATTCTAGGGTCTTCAATTATCAACCTGCTGAAACACCGTCACCTGGGCAATGTGGACTATCGTCTGGCGGGATTAACGATCTTGGGGACGGTTCCCGCCCTGTTTCTGGCGAAGGCCCTCAACTCAAAACTGGAGGCAACCGGCGCTATCGGGCCGGTAATTGGCTATCTTTATGTCGCGCTCCTGGTGTTTCTGGGCCTTTTCATAATTTACGATTACTGGAAGACCCGGCGTTGGTCTGACCAATCCGGTGAAGCAGTCAGCACCGGTGCTCTGGCCCAAAGACTCTATGCCTGGCGAATACCCCCCCACTCGATCAGCTTCCCTGGCTTGGGCCGGGTTTCCATGTATGCCAGTCTGCCCGCCTCACAGATCGAGAGCATCCATGTGCTGATTCCCATCACCATTGGATTCGCCGTCGGTTTTCTGTCCGGGCTATTGGGCGCAGGAGGCGGATTTATCATGCTGCCCGTGATGATTTTCGTCATCGGTATACCGACCACGGTGGCGGTTGGCACCGGCCTGCTGCAAATCATAGTTACTGGAGTGGTGGGCACCGCGCTATATTCGTTGTCCAACAATGTTGACCTGTTAATGGCCGTAATCATGCTGGCCGCCGCTTCCGCCGGTTCCCAACTGGGAGCCGCTGCTACTGCGTCGGTGGGCGCTGGCCGAATACGATTCCTCTTCGGCGTTACCGTACTCAGCGGAGGTGTATCCGTGGCGTTGAAGCAAGTCGCTGGCAGTCTGCCGAACCTGGAGTACCTGAACACCCTGGCGTCGGTGGTTCTGCTGGGGGTGTCGGGGGCGATGGCGATCTTTATCGGGGTGCTGCTGCTGCGGGCCAAGTTGCGCGCCAGAGCTTCTAGCGAAAGCAATGGGTAGGGGTGTAGACGACGTGTTTTTCGGGAGTGTTTCAGTTGTTAGCTTCCTCTCCCCTGGTGGGAAAGGATTGAGGTGAGGGGTTTCACCCTCATCCCAGCCTTCTCCCCTCAAAGGTATAAGGGCTTACTGATATCGGCCCTAATCAATCAACTCAGCCAGTGTCGCCTCTACCAGTTCCCAGGGGACATCCTGCCGCACCACCGCCTGCCCCACGTCTTCCAGCATGACCCAGCGGTTGGTGCCAGACTGCACCTTCTTGTCCAGGGACATGGCCTGACGAATCTGCTCCACTGAAACGCCGGAGGCTTTGGTTGGCAGATTAAACCGCTGGAGTATTGCCCGCTGTCGATCCACCAGTTCCTGGGGGATCATGCCCATTTGCTGGGCCATCCGAGCCGCTCCCATCATGCCAATGGACACACCTTCGCCGTGCATGAACCGCCCGTAATCGGTGGAGGACTCTAAAGCGTGACCAATGGTGTGGCCGTAGTTGAGCAGAATCCGGATGCCCAGGGTCTCGCGCTCGTCCTGGCTGACCACCCCGGCTTTGATCGCCATGCTGCGCCGGATGACCTCGGTGGATATTTCTGGTTCTACCGCCATCAGGGCTTCGGCGTGTTCCTCAAACAGGTCCAACAGGTCGGCGTCCAGAATCAGGCCGTGCTTGATCGCCTCAGCCCAGCCTTCGGAAAGTTCGCGCTTGCCCAGGGTGGACAACGCCTTCACGTCGGCCAGCACCGCCTGGGGCTGGTAGAATGCCCCCACCAGGTTCTTGGCCTGGGGCAGGTTCACCGCCACCTTGCCGCCGATGGATGCGTCGACCATGGCCGCCATGCTAGTGGGCACCTGGATGAAAGGCACTCCCCGCAGGAAGGTAGACGCGACAAACCCGGCCAGGTCGCCGACCACGCCGCCGCCCACGGCGATGATACCCTGGCCGCGCTCGGCTTTCAGCCCCACCAGCCATTCGTAGATGTGCTGGGCTAGCTGGAAGCTCTTGCTGGGCTCGCCGGGCGGGATGATGAAGCAGTGGGCCGCGATGCCGCTACGCTGCAATGACAACTGGGCGGCCCGACCGTAAGGGCGCATGACGTTTTCGTCGGTGATGATGTAGGCGGGGCTCTTCACGCCCAGTTCCACCAGCTTTTCGCCCAATTGGTCAATGACACCCCAGCCAGCGACCACCGGGTAGCTGCCGCCGGAATGATGAACGGTTGCGGCCAGGTCAGCGTCGGCCATTGGTTATCCTCCTGGGAATTCTTTAAACTGGGAATCCTCTGAATCAGAAACCTTTGAATCGGCACAATTCCAGTATACGCTCCGCCACCTGCTGCGGAGTTATAGAGTCGGTTTCCAAGGTATGATGCGCCTGAGCGTAGGCATTGGCGCGCTGGGCCAGCAGACTCTCAATGCGCTCCAAGGGATTTTCTCCTGGTTTGTCCCCGGCCAGTAACGGGCGTACTGGGCCAGTGCCGCCGTCTGCTTCCTCCACCCGCGAACAAATGGTCTCCGGAGTGGCGCTGAGGCAGACGACCAGCCCGCTGGCCAGCATCAATTCACGGTTGGCGGCATCGACGAAGGCCCCGCCGCCAGCGGAGATTATCCGCTGACTTTCGGCGCACAGGTCGGCGATAACCAAACGCTCCAAATCTCGAAACGCCGTCTCGCCGTCATCGTCAAAGATGCATTGAATGGACTTGCCCGTACGCCGGACAATCTCATCATCGGCGTCAACCAGCGGCCAGCCGGTCTTTTCGGATAGAATCCGGCCCACGTGACTCTTGCCGGTGGCCATGAATCCCACCAGAATTATGTTCTTGGGTTTCGGCAATATGGGTCTCGGCAATATTAGTCTTTGGGCAGTTGGGTCAGGTGCATGCGACTGCCCATGGTGGTGGCGGCATCGAAGTAGAGCAGGGTCTGGCTCACCCGGTTGGTAATGGGTTCATCCCCGGCGAACTGGAACCCCCGGTTTTTGCAGTCGTCGACGCAGGCCCCGATGTTGCCCACGGTGTAGCCCACATGGTCCATGATGTAACGCTGGCCGCCCAGCTCGCTCTGATCCGACGCCTCAATTAACTCAACCTGTACCTGCCCAAAGTTGACGTAGGCGTTGCGCGCGCCCCGGCGGGAAGCGCCGATGCCGCCAACCGCTGTGCCGTCAAAGCTGTTCTCGAACCAGGCGACAGCTTCCTCAACGTCGGCGCACAGATAACCGGCGTGCAGTATCTGGTCAACTTGGCAACCCTGGCCTACGCCGATGGCGCTGGGCTGGGCCGGTTGTTGAGTCAGGTGCATCAGGAAGCCGTTGGTGGTGGCCGGGTCGAAGTAGAGCACCTGCTGGCCGATAACGTTGGTGTTGGCCTGGGGTGTGGCAAACTTGAAGCCCTTTGCTTCCAATTCGGTCTTGGACTTGGCGACGTCGGCCACCACATAGGCGACGTGATGCATCACCAGGGCGTTGTCGGGGATGTTGGTCTTGTCGTTGGGTTCAATCAACTCCACCTCAATCTGCCCAAAGTGAATAAAGGCGTTGCGTCCTCCGCTGGGCACGGCCACTCCGCCCGGGTTGAGGTTGCTGCCTCCGGCGTTGTCACCGCCAAAGGTCTGCTTGAACCAATCTATGGCAGCGTCCAGGTCGGCGACCAGGTATCCAATATGCTGAATCTTTTCAAACATGATTACTCCTTGCTAAGTATCCTGGAGTCGGGAATACTCCAGTGGGTATAGGGCGGCAATTTAGCTGCGATTTATCAAGTAAATTCTGGGGACGGGGGTATTATGCCATAGCTTACCGCTCTGGAAAAGCTTCCTTACCGATCAGCGGCACGAACCGGCAAGGGCCGAGCCAGCGCACCGATATTCCTTCTTCAGTGCGGAGCACCCGCATCAACTCCTGGTTCTCCCGTGTGCCCACCGGAATCACCAACCGTCCGCCAACTGCCAATTGGGAGACCAGGGAGTCGGGTATTTGGGGCGAGGCCGCGGTCACAATGATCGCGTCGAAAGGCCCATGTTGGGGAGCGCCCAGAGTAGGCCCGGCCAGTTCGACCGTCACATTGTTGTACCCCAGTGCTTTCAGCAACGCCTTGGCCTTATCTTTTAACGCGGGTACCCGCTCCACGGTGATTAAATGACCGCGAGGCACCAGCAGAGACAATACCGCTGCCTGATACCCGCTGCCGGTGCCCACCTCCAGGACTCGCTCATTCCCTTGCAGTTCCAGTGCCTGGGTCATTATCGCGACAATGAAGGGTTGGGAGATGGTCTGGTCTGCGCCAATGGGCAGAGGTTTGTCTTGATAGGCCAGATGGCTGACTTCGGGCGGCACAAAACGCTCGCGGGGCACGCTCTCCAGAGCAGCCATAACTGCTTTTGAGCGTATTTCCTTGCTCAACTTACGAAAAAGTTCCCGCCTAGCCTTAAGCATAACTCCATAACCGTCCGATGTCCGTACTCCCAATATATCATCGGGTTAAACCAGCAACAACCGGGGGAGGGACTCAGCCCCTCATCCCAGCTACCCAGGCTTGGTGCTTTCGTGCTAGGATAGGCCATCAAAATTTATCCTTGAGAGGTTCGCTATGAAGGGACGAATTGTGGTAGTCAAAGAGTACGGCAAGCCTTTTGATATTGAGGAATACGACGTTCCGGAACCAGAGCGGGGAGCGGTCTTGCTCCGAATGACTCAGGCTGGGGTCTGCGGGTCGGACTTGCACACCTGGCGTGGCGACCAGACGCAGGAGTTCATGCCGCTGCCTCCCACCGGTCGGGCGATGGGCCATGAAGGCACCGGTGTGGTGGAGGTTTTGGGCGATGGCGTAACCACCGACACCCTGGGAACCCCGATCAAAGAAGGCGACCGGGTGATGTATTCGGCGGTCTTTCCCTGCCATCGCTGCCACCTGTGCCTGCGCGGTGATACTAACTGGTGCGCCAATCGGGAGTATCCCACCGCTGGAGTCTGGCCCTATTTTACCGGTACCTACGCTGACTTTCTGTACCTGCCGCCGCGCCATGCCTTTTTCCGTGTCCCCGATGAACTGCCCGATGAAATTCTGGGGCCGGTGAACTGCGCGTTGGGTACGGTCACCACCGGGTTGCAACGGGCCGGACTGGGTGAGGGCGAGTATGTGGTGATTCAGGGCGCCGGCGGGCTGGGCTTGAACGCCGTGGCGATGGCCAAGGATATGGGCGCTCACCGGGTGATTGTCCTGGACCGTTTGGAGAACCGTTTGCAGCTAGCCGAAGAATTCGGCGCGGATTATACGATCAACATTGAAGAGTTCAACACTCCCGAGACCCGGATTCGGCGCGTCTGGGAATTGACCAACGGTCGGGGGGCCGACGTGGTGATGGAACTGGTGGGCCGGGCCGAATTAATGGCGGAAGGCATCGACATGCTCAGCAACGGCGGAACCTTCGTGGAGATTGGCGATATTGTCCGGGGCCGCGAAGTTTCCATTGATCCATCGAAGCTGCTGTCCGGCAAGAGCATCCTGGGTTCTCGCATGTACCGGGCATCGCTGCTGCCCACGCTGCTGGACTACCTGGTCAGGAACCAGCACAAGGTACCCTTCCACAAGATTGTTTCCCACAAATATCCGCTGGCCGAGGTCAACGAAGCCTTCGCCAAGTCGGAGTGGAGCCAGAGTCAGACCGAGGTTACCCGCGCCATGCTGGTGCCGTAGGCTGCGCCCGGTCTTGGTAGCTTCATCTCTCCTTGTGGGAGAGAATTGAGGTGACCGGTTTGCCCCAAGGGCTCATGACGAAATAACTGATGCAATATTTAGCTGTAACCCTATTTGGAAAGTCTCACACGTGAACCATTTATTTCGTCATGATGCCCAAGATTGATGGGGAATCAAATACTTGCCACTGTACAAATGCTATCATTGGAGCATCTTTCATCGAAGGTGCCTTACCTTAATGGAAATTGTAGAGTCACGGCAATGTAGAAACTGCGGCTATCTAGCCCAAAGATTCGTTAGGGGAGATACATTTGAAGCGATCTTTCTTGAGGTCGAGGGATCTTCAAGAGAATCGGGAAATCTGCGGAAGATTGATCCCATTCCCTATTTACCCGACCACCCTACGTGTTTTGTCCGTGCCTTTCGACTGGATATTGAAGTGGATATAGCTCCCAAAGATATCAAAGCCATCAAACAAGCATTGGGTAATGAACAAGAAGATGAGGAACCAACTGCAAGGGAAATCAATCATCACATATTTACTAAGTCCCGTAGATGTCCAAGTTGGGTTGAATGGATTCCGGGATATAGTCCAAAAGAACACCGAGAAATGATGGATCGGCAAAGGCTCTTAGAATTTCAAGCCAAAAGGGAAGATGATTGGCAAAAGTTCCAAAAGCAAATGGTTGCCGACGACAAGAAATGGCGTGAAGTGCAAGAAATCCAGGCAGAGACCCGTCATAAAAAAGAACTTCAGACTATCAAGGATATTAACCGGACCCAGATGTTGGTTATGGGGGGTTTGGTAACTCTTGTCTTCGTTCTCGTGACGTTGTTAGGTGGGGCGATCGAAGCCAATTGGTTTCCCAAGTGGTTTGGGATATTCAAGTAGGCGACGCAGTCAACATCCGGTATTCCAAATGCGCAGCCTACAGGCAGTTAGCTAGATAATTATACTGTGGGCATTTTCCCTACGCTATGCTGGTGCCGTAGGCTGCTACCGGTCTTGGTAGCTTCCTCTCCCCTTGTGGGAGAGGACTGAGGTGAGGGGGGTACTACCCTGCTATCAGTTGCCCCAGCAGCACCTCCAACGGCATCTCGGCCAGGGAAGCCAGGCGCAGGTCGGCGTGGTCCAGGGGCAGGTCATTGGTCATGGGGTTGGGCACTGCCAGGCAAAACAGACCGGCGCTTTTCGCCGCCGTCACGCCGTGAGCCGAGTCCTCAATGGCCAGGGCGCGTTCCGGCTGAGTACCCAGGTGGGACACCGACGCCAGGTACAACTCCGGGTCGGGTTTGACTTGAATGACATCATCCGAACCCTTGATCGAGTCGAACAAATTCAGGATGTCCAGGCGGGATAGATGGCCTTCCACCCATTCTCTAGAGGAACTGGACGCCACTCCTAAACTCAGGCCCAACCGCTTGGCCTCTTGAATATACTCCAGAACGCCCGGCAGCACCGGACTGGCGCGGATTATTTCGATATAGCGTTGTCGCCGTTCTTTGTGCAGCGATTCGCGTTCGATGCTGACGCCCGCCAGTTCTTCCAGGTGCTGATGCCAGTCGAACCTTCCCGACCGACCGCCAATGTGCTGAGTCCATACCGATAATTCCAGAACCACGCCGTGGGACTGAAACACTTCATGCCAGGTCTGATAGTCGGGGGTCTCGGTGTCCAGAATCACACCGTCGAAGTCGAATACTAGCGCGTTGATCATGGGTCAGTTGGCCTCTACTTGCGGTGCGGAGTAGCCATGTAAAAAGCCGCGAATACTCAATTCTCGCGGCTCACAGTAAATGACCATATTAGCAGTCTAACCGATTCTAGTCGGACGAAGGCAACTTGCGCGGCTGTTGCATCTCCATTGGCTCACCGTTGTAGCGCAGGTCGCAGTTGCCTCCCTTGGTAATCAGCAGCGACACCCCTCCTTCGGTGGAGGTGTACCTCTTGCCCAAGGCAACTTCCTGAGCATCTGGGCCCGGTGTCGCCCCGGCAAAAGCAGCCTCCGACCCTTTGGGTTGAAGCTCCACTTCGCCGTCGGTAAGAGTCCCGTTACCGCCCTTGGTAACCACCATTTCGGCGCCGCCGGGACTCACGTATCTTTGTCCTGTTTTGACCATGATTCAATTACCTTGTTTACTAATTGACGCTGATGAATTGACACCGGGAGTATCTCACCGCGATCAACTGATTATAGTGGCGGTGTATTCCAGCGTCAACGCGATGCGTGTCCTAAAAAAAGCCGCTCGTGGTGAGACATTCTCACCACGAGCGGCTTTGAGATAACCTATTTGCGGGTGATTCTGTTTATTCGCTGAACCACATGGTGCTGACCCGAACCACGGGGTTCAACCGAGGTTCCCAGTTGAGCTTGGGATTAACTGCGTAGAATACCGGCAGGTCGAACAAGGTGAGCATCACCACTTCTTCATGGAAAATATCACCCAGTTCTTCCATCAGCCTCTTCCGCTCTTCTCCAGAGGCGGCAAGGGCAGGATCAATCTTTTCCTGGGCTCCTCCAGGGCGGAGGTCACAGAACCCAGACCGGAGACTGGAACAGTTCATGTAGTAGTTGACTTGACGGCCAAAGTCCAGCGTCTCGTTGGACGGCTGGTTGCCAATGAGATTAATGTAAGTACAGTCGGGGCCATCCGAGTCCAAAGCTGCCTGGAAGTCTGCATTGGTGGGGGTCTCCGTGGCTGGATCCCGTCCAGAGGCCTCCAGGATGCCCTGCACCGTCTTGCCAATGCCGCACTGAGTCATGGCGCTGCGAATGGACGACTCCACCACTTGGAATTCCACGTCCATCCCTACTTCGGACAAATAACCAACTATGGCCTCGGAAATCTCTACCTGCTTGGCGACGCGGGCCGCTCGAGTGTTGATGGTTATGGTATTACTCGAATCGTAGCCGGCTTCCTGAAGGAGTTGCCTGGAAAGGTCAGGGTCATATTCGTAAGGAGCGGTGTTGGCCGCAGTGGCGCCAGTGATGCCGGGCCAAATAATGTTGCCCCGGCAGGTTGTATACCCACCGTATAGGATGTCGGCCAACTCCGGGCAGTTAACAGCGTGCACAATGGCCTGACGAACCTTCTTCTTCTTCAGTTCCGGGTGCCAGATGCCATTCATGGTCATGGCGTAGGTCTCGGCCGAGGTGCCAGCCCTCAGCATGTCGGCCGGGAGTGTCCCAACGGCGTCAACGCTAACATCCCAACCGATGTCGGCTTCACCGGACTCAATCATAGCTCCAATCACCAAGGGTTCTGAGCGCCAGACCCAGGTGGCGTTCTTGATCGGAGCCTTTTGAAACTCAAAGTGGTCGCCCACCGGCACATAGTCTTCGTAAGCTTCATGGGTAATGGAGACTCCAGGAGACCAATCCACCTGTTTATAAGGGCCGAACCCAATGCTTTGACGGGTCCGATCCTCTTCAGAGGTAGCGGCATACCACTCAGGGGCCTCAAAATCCACGAAGAAGGCGGTGCTGGGCAAGATTGGGCAGGCACTGGCACAGTTGATGTCTACGGTATAGTCATCTACCACTTCCGCGGTAAAGGGACTGGTGTAGTTTACGCTGTTATTGGTCGAGGCCGGGTTACCCCCTGAGATTAGGCTTGGGAGTGCCGCCTGGGCATTGAAAGCCTCGCCGTTGTGAAACTTGACCCCCTGACGCAGAGTGAACCGCCAAGTGTCGGTGTCCAACTGCTCCCAGCCTGTAGTGGCGCTGGTGGGAACAATCCGCAGGTCGTCGCCCGATTGCCAAGTCAGTGGGTCTTGCACATTGGCCTTGGTCACCGACTCGACGACGGAAGCGCCGAGAGTGTCCAGGGAGTTCAACTGAATTGGCTCTTCAGGCATCACCAGGGTGATGCTGTCCCGAGCGGAGGTAATTCCGCCCGGTGCGGGAACCGCAGTTGGGCCACCCGCGGTGGTGGCAGTTGGGTCAGCCGCCGTGGTATTCGCCGGTGCGGAAGTAGGAGATGCCGCTGACCCACAGGCGACTAAAAGGACCAGCGCCATCAGGATCAAACTAACTGGGACAAATTTCCGTGCCTGGTATCTCAAAGCATATCTCCTTTTGATTTTGAATATCTGAAGAAAGCTTGAGACAGATTACAGCTATATCAATAAAATTGCAACTGTAATACATTAATGATAATCAGCAGAGTTGTCGCAATAAACTTATAATGCCAACTTATATGATTTTATTACGAAAAACGTAAAAAAGAGAGGCCCCGCTTAGCGGGGCCTCTCGGAATTTCTCCCTAAGAAAGGGAAAGGAGTTATCTACTCGCTGAACCACATGGTGCTGGCCCGGACGCGCCCGTCGAAGCGGGTAGTCCAGTTCAACTTGGGGTCTACTGCGTAGATTACCGGAAGGTCAAAACCAGGAATGAACAGAACTTCATCATGGAAGCGGTCGGCCAGGGCTTCCAGTTTGTCCTGACGGTCCTGACCGGATGCGGCCAAAGCCACGGCGATCTGGTCCTGGATTCCGCCTTCGCTGGGGTCACAGACCAGAGACCGGGGGTAAACACAACTCATGTAGAAGTTGGCCTGCCGCCCAAAGTCCAGGGTCTCATTGGAGGGCTCGTTCTCAACCAGGTCGCCGTAGTGACAACTGGCTCCCTTTACTATAGCCGCGGCGTAGTCCGCTTTACTGGGAAGGTCTACATCCGGGTTACGGCCGGAGGCTGCAACTACTTCTGCTGCCGCCTTGCCAATGCCGCAGCCGGTGCGGTCCCGGCGTATGGACGACTCAACGATATTGATCTCGGCGGTAATGCCGACATCACTCAGGTATCCCTGGATTGCCTCGTATACCTCTACTTGCTTGGGTATGCGAGTGCCCCGACCCATGATTTCTATAGAATTGGCCGGGTCGTAGTTAGCCTCGACCAAGAGCTCTCGGGCCAACTGTGGGTTGTACTCGTAAGGCGCCGTGTTGTATTCGCTGGCGCCAATGACTCCCGGCCAGATAATATTGCCCCGGCAGGAGGTCAGTCCGCTGTAGAGCACATCGACCATTTCCTGACAGTTGATGGCGTGAACAATGGCCTGGCGCACCTTTAGTTTCTTCAGTTCCGGGTGCCACAGCGTATTGGTAGTCAGCGCGAAGGTCTCCGCCGAACTGCCCGCTTTGACCATGTTGGCAGGCAGGGCTTTGGCGGCGTCAACGCCTACGTCCCAAGCAATGTCAGCCTCGCCCTGCTGGATCATGGCTTGCATTACAGTGGGCTCGCCGCGCCAGAGCCAGCGCAGGTTCTGGATCAGGGGCTTCTGGAACTCGTAGTGGTCTCCGGCGGTTACATAGCCGTCGTAGATCTCTTCAGTAATTTCTACTCCAGGCTTCCATTCCACCAGTTGATAAGGCCCAAATCCGACGGCCTGTCGTGCCCGGCCCTCATCATCGGGATTGTCAGCCAGATACTGAGGAGCTTCAAAAGCGACAAAGAAAGAGGTGTTCGGGAAAATTGGACAGGCAATGTCGCAGTTGATGTCCAGGGTGTATTCATCAACGACCTCGGCGGTGTAGCCGCCGGTGTATGGGAAGCTGGAATTGTCGTTAGCCCCAATTCCCATGTAGGCCAGGCTGGGCAGCGCCGCCTCAGCGTTCCAGTCCTCACCATTGTGGAACTTGACGCCCTGGCGCAGGTTGAACCGCCAGGTATCCGAGTCTACCTGTTCCCAGCCGGTGGTGGCGCCGGTGGGAACGACTCGCTGGTCGTCTCCCGACTGCCAGGTCAGGGTTTCTACCAGGTTATCCTTTACGATAGGAGTGTTCAGCGCAGCGCCTACACTGCGGAAGGAATTCAATTGTACCGGTTCTTCACCCACTACCAGGGTTACAGTGTCTCGAGCCGAGACAATACCCGAGGGCAAAGGAGTTACGGTGGGGGCTATCGTCGGCATAGCCGTCGGGCCAGTCACGGCGGTAGGGTCAACCGGCGTGGTATTGGCTGGCGCGGTAGTCGGGGCTGCGGCCGATCCGCAGGCAACGGCCAAAACCGCTACCAGGGCAACCACACCCCAAACCCAGTTTCTTAAGGGGAACGGGAAACGCATATGTCCTCCATAGTGAGATATTATTAGCCTATTTGAGTAAAGCTATGTTATAGAATACATCTTTGCAATGACGGATTCAAGGCCCGGGGAGTGCATTTATGGCTAATAATGAGTCTGGGTGTACAGATTCAGTGCATTTGTAGAAAGGGCAGCCAGGAATTTAGCTACTCCAGGATTCTGCTACTCTTTGAAGCGGACCATGAAGCTGGCCTCACCCACTGGAGCGCCGTCCACCAGGATGACTGCCACGTGCCGTCCCACCCGTTGCACCGGTATACGAAAGGTTTTGATCCAACGCTGGAACATTATCCCTTCTTCCCAGGTGATGTTCTGGGCTGGCGGAGTGTTTAAGGGGATGCCCGGCGCGCGGATTGCTACTTGAAGACTGTAGTTGCCCGGAGTAGCGCCGGCAATGCAGAAAGCCAGGTTCACGTCCAACTCGCCCAGCAGCGGCATATCCCCGCTGGGAGCCTCGGTCGGCATGGGGACTTCATACAGGTCAATGATGCCTTTGAAGGTCAGTTCATCTCCGGGGCCTTCTTCGGTATCGCGACAGAATATGGCGTATTTGAGGTAGTGTCCGGGTCTATTGGTAGTCAATTAGACGATCACTAATGCAGCAACTTGCGGTAACTTGTAGGCAGTTTAGCACAATTTTAACATGATTCTAGCACGGGGGACGAATAGCCGGAATCCCGGAATCAACGAAAGCAACAACGAAAGCAACAACGAAAGCAACAACGAATTTCACCCATTGCCAATTTTATCCAACACTGGGAAACTAGGGACGTTTTATTTGCAGAAAGTGAGGTGAGCAAGAATGGCGCTGACCAAGGAGCAGTTTTCCCAGGGCCGATCACCCCAAGAATATATTGACCAGATGAAGGTCAATAAGCAACCCTTCACTGAAATTTATCAAGCCGTGGCAATACCCAACGAGGTACAGGCTTACTTTGACAATTTGAGTGAGCCGGTCAATCTGGCCGTGTTCCACGCTGAGTGGTGCGGAGATGCGGTTAGCACCACTCCGGTAATATTAAGATTGGCGGAGAGCAGTAAAAACATCAACGTGGAGGTGTTCAACCGCGACGAAGCGGTTGACCTCACCAATACCTTTCTGCCGGAGCACCGGGCCAACACAGTGCCGGTTTTCGTGGTTTTAGACCAGGAAATGCATGAGATAGCCCGGTTTATCGAGACCGCCAAGGGGCTGGTGCCACGTCTGGACGCGATGAATGAGATGATCGCCAGCCAGGTGCCCGGCGAAGGGGAGAACGCCCGAAACGTGGCCCGAGGCCAGCGTACCGCACATCGCGTGTCCCACGCCAGGGAATGGGGCGAGGTTATCCTCCATGAATTTCAGCAAGTGGTCAGCGACGGATTGGCTCTGCCTGCGAATCAGCGGCCCGCGGAGGCTGGCACCGAATGGCCAGCGCCAGAGCATTAGCATAATACCTATGCCCACATCTACCAGATACTAAATAATTTGAGGTCTAGTCGTCATGGCAGCTATGCCCGAAGGCATTATTACGATGCAGGATATGGAGGTCATTTTCTCAGTAACCGATTCTCTCGGCATACACCGGGAGTCGGTGAGCGTGGAATTGACCAAGGAAGACCCCGGCGCCATAGCCAAGTCGTCCCGGGGCAAAATTGAAATAACCGTGCCGGAAAGCGGCACGGTCGAAGAATTCAGCCTACTAATCCGCCATGATCTGGAGGCGATGGGCTACACCGAAGTGGATGTTGAGGACGACGACGAGGATTAGCGCAATTGTTGGCGACTATCCCAAAACTCACCGCAGAGGCGCAGAGGACGCTGAGAGCGGAACAAAAGTGACCAGACCAATCTCGGCGAACTTTGCGTCTCTGCGGTTTTGAGATAGATTCTTAATACCCCGGCTCGCGCCACTCGAAGGCCAGGGTCGCGTAGCGCACAAAAACCGCGCCACCGGGTGCGCCCAGTGGGCCGTTAACCCCCAAAACGGCAATGGTGTGCTGGTCACCGGCTTTGGGCTCAGCGTCAATCACGACACGTTGGGGAACGTTGAATCCTTGCACCGTGCCCCGGTCCCGGTTGCATTCACCGTCAATCCATATCTCGCCGTAGTCATCCACACAGGTCTCAAACAGGACTCGCATTCCGGCCAGATCGCGTCCGGCCACCTTATCCGGCACGGTGACATTGATGCGATACCAGGCAAAGGCGACTCCCCGGGAATGCCACTTGGTCAGGTCGTTACAGATTTCCCAGCCTGAGTCATCGTAGTCCACCAAGCGGGCTGGACTGCCCTCCATTTCGGATACCACTCCCTCGTTTGGTTCGCCGGGCACGAAGCCACCAGCAAAACGCCACACTCCGTTAACCGCCTTCAAATCGTTTGGGTCTTGTAGGTTCAATGTCGCTCTTGGCATTGCTCAATCCTCCTTTCTGATACACCCCGGTGTGGGTCTTTTGGCCGTACTCACCTGCGCCGGGGTACTTCGTTCACCCGCATAACCGCCAAATCTTTACTTTCCCGTTACTTGGCAATACTCAGATAGGCTGGGGCACCGTGTAATTTAACATATAAGTCACTTAGACTCATATTGAATTGACCCAGAATCAACCCACTCCCCGTTATTTGCCGGCACGGAGCCTCCATTAATACGGAGACTACCCTGATAATGTGGAGACGCACTAATTATGAAAGCATTTATATTGGCTAACATATCCGACGTTATTTCTACCATCTTTGGTCTAAACCTTGGTGGGATAGAGGCCAACCCGATAATAAACTTCCTCATGGAGGCCACCAGCGTCCCGGAAGCATTGCTGGTCAAACTGGCGGTCGCTGCCGGAGTCGGGTTACTGATTAGCCGCTGGAAACCCCGAGTGCTCAGCGCGCTCACTCTGGTATTTTCTTTGATTGCCATCAGCAATTCTCTGGTCGGTCTCGGTTATCTATAGGCAGCGCCTAGGCAGTGCCTATCAAGAGCCTAGCCAATAACTCTAGCTGTCGATACCCACTATTCTGATGCCGGCGTGAATCTTATATATCCGGTTGATGCTGACCAGCAACGGCGTGATCTGCTCAACGTACTTGGAGTTGATCAGCCCGCCACCGTCTACTGCCCGTAAGTCGGGAATCTTTCGGGTCAAGTCCATCACCAGGTCTTTGGCCTCTCGGTGGTTCGAGCACACCACCACGTCGCCCTGCATCACGACATCAGGGTGGGTGAGTTCTTCGGCGCTGACGTTCTGAAACGCCGATACCACCAACGAGTCGGGAGCCAGCTCCTGGGCTTCTTGGGCCGCCGACCCCGCCTCTACTGCCACCGCAATGGCCCCCAGGCCTCGCTCAAACCGCATGGGCGCGATTACGTTCACCACCACCTTGCCGGTTAGATTTTCCCGCACCTGCTCCAGCAAGGGCCGCTGGCCTTCATAGGGCACAGTCAGGAAAATGACATCGGCGCTGGCGGCGGCGGCGGAATTCTCCGCTCCGGTGATGCGTGCCGACGGGGCCAGTTGGGACAATTCTTCGGCAACTCCCTGGGCGCGAACAGCGTCTCGCGAACCGATCACGACTTCCTCACCAGCCAGGGCCAGCCGCAGGGCCAAGCCCCTACCTTCCGGCCCGGTGCCACCCAGGAATGCCAGCATAGTACCTCCAACATTAGACAACAGTAGATTCAGAACGACTCCGAGAGACTATCTCAAAACCGCTGAGACGCAATGCCCGCAGGGATTGGTCCGATTACTTTTTCCGCTCTCTGCGTCCTATGTGCTTCTGCGGCGAGTATTCAGATAGTTACTAAATATACCACTAACCGCTAGATTAGGAATCTCAGGGTCTTGATGTGCTAGAATACCGCCATCTTGACTGCTGGGGGTTCTATGTCGTTCAAACTTAATCACCTACATTTGAAGACTCCCGACCCTAAGGAGACCGCCGACTGGTACGTTACCAATCTGGGGGCCAAGATTGTCTCCGAGACGGCCAACGGCGGCTTCCGTTTGGACTTGCATGGCCTGCCGCTGAACGTGACCGCGCTCATCGACAGTCAGACCCACGACCAGGTCTACGGGATAGAGCACATTGCCATTGACACCGACGATATTGACGGCACTGTGGAACAGCTAAAGGCCAGCGGCGCCAAAATATTGGAGGAGACTCAGGTGGGCAGTGGCCGCCGAGTCTGTTTCTTTGAAGGCCCCCAGGGAGTCTGCCTGGAAGTTCTGGAGATGCAGGGATAAATATGTCTGGTTTTCGTCTATTGGCCTGCTTCGCCCATCCTGATGATGAGGCCTTTCCGGTGGGTGGTGTGCTGGCCGCCAACGCATCTAGAGGGGTGTCGGTGCGCCTGGTCACGGCCACCCTGGGTGAAGAAGGAGAGATACGCCAGGAAGGTTCGGCGACGCGGGAGACCATTGGTCAAGTCCGCCGCCAAGAGTTGTTCTGCTCTGCCCGTACCCTGGGGCTGGCCGAGCCGGTAGTGCTGAACTATCGGGACTCGGGCATGGTTGGAACACCGCCCAACCAGCATCCACAGGCTTTCGTCAATGCCGACGCCCAGATAGTGGTGGAGCAATTGGTGCGCCAGATCCGCGGCTTTCGTCCTCAGGTGGTATTGACCTTCGGGCTAGACGGACTGTACGGCCACCCGGACCACATCGCCATCTGCAAGCACACCACCGAAGCGTTTCATCAGGCCGCCGATCCGTCTGCCTTTCCCAATCACCTATCCAATGGGCTAGAACCCCACCAGCCCCTTCGCCTTTTCTACAGCGCGCGTCCCCATGGGTACCGCACCGAGATGGCCTTAAAGCTAAGAGCGGCCGGGGTGGACTTTCCCATGCCGTCGCCGGAGAGGGTCAACGACGGAGTTCCCGCCGAAGAGATTCATCTGGAATTGGATGTCTCAGAACAGTTGGAGGCCAAGATGGCCTGCATCCAGTGTCACTTTACCCAATTATCGCCTGATTGGCCCTATGACAAAATCCCCCGCGAAGTGGCCGCCGACATATTGGGCCGGGAGCACTTCATACGGGGTTGGCCTGAGGTGCAGCCCCGGGAGCTGGTGCACTTTGACTTTTTTGAGGGGATTTCGCCAGAGGACTAGAAACAAGTAACTGGTATAGGGTGGCTAAAAAGCCTCTCCCCGTCACAATGGCCTAGTGCACGACACTTTTAGGGAACGGCATCCTCTCCCCCTGTGGGAGAGGAATGAGGTGAGGGGTTTTACCCTCATCCCAGCCTTGTCCCATCAAGGGAGAAGGAGTTGTTGCCATTCTTGGACGAAGACCGTCGTGCGAGAAGCCTTACCTGAGGGGAGGAATTTTTAAAACTACGTTCTAAGAAAAATCCGAGGCCGTCGCGCCTCCAGGCAAGATTAGCAGCTAACATTCAAAGGAGAAAATCGTGATCCGCAGCTATCAGGGTAAGACCCCCCAAATTCATCCCACCGCATGGGTCAGTGAGGCGGCGTACGTCATTGGCGACGTGGAAATAGGCGAGTATTCCAGCGTTTGGCCGGGCAGTGTGATTCGGGCCGACACTATCAAAATCACTCTGGGCAAATACGTGGATATTCAGGACAATTGCGTGCTCCACGCCGACAACGATGCCTACTATGGAGACTTCGTAACCCTGGGACATGGCGTCATTTGCCACGCCCTGCATATCAGCGACCACTGTCTGATCGGCAACGGGGCGACCCTTAATGATGGTGTGACACTGGGCAAAAACTCGATTGTCGCCAGCGGCGCGGTGGTGCTGGAACGCAAGGAATTCCCGGCCAATTCCTTTGTGGTGGGTGTACCGGCGTCAGCCAGGGAGGAACCGACTAATGAGCGGCATCACGCGATGATTCAGCGCACCGCCGAGAGTTACGCCCGCAAGGCCCAGCTTTTCAAGGCAGAAGGTCTGGGCGGCACCGAGGTGGATGGGTGAGGAGTTCTCAAGTCTACTTTCGTCGCTCCGGCCTCGATTCTATCGGGGCCGGAGTCCGGAAAATTACTCCCGTTGTCAGACCAACTCTGAATGGAGACTGCGCAGATTCATGGTTCGACCAGTTCACCAACAGCGGTTTAAATTCGCTCAGCCTGAGCTTGTCTAATGCGGCCGGTTCAAACACTGATCTTCTTAACAGAGTTGGTCTTAGACACTCTGACTTTAAAAACGGATATACAAAGTAGACATAAGTAGACACAGCCATGACATTGGTGAGCTTACTTGGTGCTCTGGTAGTTGGGTAGTTGGGTAGTTGGCCGGGTGGCTGAGCGGGTTACTGATGCGCGGCCAAGGATTCGGCTGCATTGGTAATATCCTTATTGGAGCGGTTGGCGGGCTTATCGGGGGATTTCTCTTCCGCCTGGCGGGAGTTTCTGAACTGGCGGGACTTTTGGGGTCCTTGGTCACGGCGCTGGTGGGAGCGTTGGTGTTGCTATTGGTGGCGGGGTTGATCCGCAAGGCCGTAAAGTAGATCACCGGGTTTATCACCGGGTTCTTCAATGTAGGTGGTTGCCGAGTCTGGGTAGATTCGGTGGGATTGACCAAGATGGGAATGCCGCAACAGCTTTCTAAGGAGCATGCAAAGAGGCCCAGATTATCTGAGCCTCTAAATTCTGCGAAAAAGCCGGGGTAGGATTGCCGGGTCTATCTAATATAGCCCCAACCCGCCAGCCACCGCCGGGACAATGCTGATCTCGTCGCCCGACTTGGTGGAGGTGGACAGGCCATCCATAAAGCGGACGTCTTCGCCGTTAACGTAAATGTTGACGAAATAGCGCAATTCGCCGTTCTCGTCAATCAATCGCTCTTTGACGCCAGGATAGCTGGACTCCAGATTATCAATCATGTCTACCAGGTTGGACTCGACCATTTCAACTTTGTCCAGCCCTCCGGTCATGCGCCGCAATGGTGTAGGAATACGAACTAAGACACCCATCTGGGGAACTCCTCCTCTAGCTAAAACAATAGGCCAGACGCTGGTCTAGCCTGCGATTACATCTCCGCCCACCGGGTCCACGCGCACACCGGTGGAACTGACCCATTGTAGACCGCGCTCAATCTCTTCTTTTTCGCCGTCCAGTTCCAGCACCACCCAACCAAGCTTTTCCCGCACGTCGGCGCGGCGTATGTTGGTCACGATGTGAAAGTCCTGACCCAAGCGGTAAATGATCGGTTCCTTGACCATTTCAGACTCAAAGGTGAACTTGACCCGCTGTCGGTCCATGCTCCACTACCTTCTGATCGCAGTGCGTTCGCTGAGGGCCTCTTCAAAGGAACTGAGGGTGGGCTTAACCATCAGGGGGTTGACCACACCTTCCACGGCTTCCTGGGTCTTCAGCCCGTTGCCGGTAATATAGGCCACTGTCAATTCGTCGGGTTTGATTGCCCCCGACTCAGCCAGTTGTTTCAAGGCAGAAATGACCACGCCGCCAGCGGTCTCGGTGAAAACTCCTTCAGTTTCGGCCAGCAGTTTAATGCCATCAACCACGTCTGATTCGGGCACGGTGTTGCCGCTGCCGCCGGATTTGTTGATCACGCGCAAGGCATAGATGCCGTCGGCGGGATTGCCGATGGCCAGCGATTTGGCAATGCTGTTGGGACGCACCGGCTTGACTTGGGTCTGGCCTTCTTTCCATGCGGTGACAATGGGGCTGCACCCCTCGGCCTGAGCCATGTGCATCCTGGTGGTGACCGCCGGGTGGTGCACCGTATTCTGGTCGGGGCCAAAGGACATGGCGGCAACGCCGTCCAGCAACCCCAGGCAAGCCAACTCGTTAAAGCCCTTCCAGATTTTGGTGAACATGGCACCGGACGCTGAAGGAACCACCACATGTTCCGGTAATCGCCAGCCCAACTGTTCGGCAACTTCGTAGCCCAGGGTCTTGCTGCCCTCGGCGTAATAAGCGCGCATGTTGATGTTCACAAAGGCCCAGGGGTAGTTGTCACCCACCTCGCTGCACAGGCGGTTTACCTCATCGTAGGTGCCGTCTACCGCCACCATGGTGGGGCCATAGATTGCGGCGCCAATGACCTTGCCACGCTCCAGGTCGGAGGGGATGAAGACTACCGAGCGGATGCCCGCCCGGGCCGCGTGTGCGGCGACGCTACAGGCCAGGTTGCCCGTGGAGGCGCAAGCCAGAGTCTCAAACCCAAACTCCACCGCCTTGGTGGCCGCCACGGAGACGACCCGGTCTTTGAACGAGAAGGAGGGGTTGACGCTGTCGTTTTTGATGTACAGGTTGTTCAGGCCCAGCCGCTTGCCCAGGTTGGGGGCTTTGAGCAGCGGGGTATAGCCAGCCATGATGTCCACCGGATTCTCGCCGCTGGCTGGCAACAGGTCTTGATAGCGCCAGATGCTTAGCGGCCCCTTGGAAATTCGATCAGCGCTGATGACCTCGGAAATGGTGTCGTAATCGTACTCCACCTCCAACGGCCCAAAGCAGAAGTCGCAAACGTTGAGCGCTTCCGCCGGATACTCCCGGCTGCACTCCCGACATTTCAATCCGCTGACAAATGGCACGGTTCTAGTTACCTCCGAAAATTAGGGACGCATATACATAGAGGAGCCACCAATTTGGCTAGTGACAAGCACATTCGATGTTAACAAAGGCCCTATTTGTTGTCAAGAAATTGTGAGTGGCGGGACAATTGCCAAGTCGTGGAGAGTCCGCTCATGGTGACCCTTCGGCAATCTCAGGACAGGCTTGACGAACCATGCGTGGGCTACAGGGTTTGCTGTCCTGTCCTTCGAGAGCCGCAGGACGAGCGGTTAAGTGGCTCGGCCAAACTTTGTTACCAATGCATCACCCATCTGCCGCTAGCTTTGAACCAATGATATAATATCTTCGCTATGCTTTTTTACAACTGCCACCATTTCTGATGCTTGAAAATATATACGGTCTGCCTGTCCTCCTTTCCGTTCTTCAATCCGGGGAAAGCGGGGTTACCGAAATAATCATCGATCTCCTGATCCAGTTGGCGGTCATCCTCTTTGCGGCTAAAATTGCTGGCGAGTTAGCGTCACGCTATCTGAAACTGCCGCCGGTGTTGGCCGAGTTGGGTGTCGGGGTGCTGATCGGCCCCTTTGCTTTGGGCGCAATCAACATTCCGGGATTTGGGCCGCTGTTTCCCATTCCGCTGGTTGATGGCGTGGCCGCGACCATTCCGGTCAGCAATGAACTGTTCTCGTTGGCCCAAATCGGTTCCATCTTCTTGCTGTTTGCCATTGGCCTGGAAACTAATTTACGCCAGTTCCTCCGCTATGCCGGGCCAGCCACCGCTGTGGCGTTGGGCGGCGTGATTGTCCCCTTCGCGTTGGGTGCGGGCGCGACGGTACTGTTCGGTTTTGACGACGGAGGGGGATTCACTTCACCCAAAGCGTTGTTCATGGGCGCAATAATGACCGCTACCTCGGTGGGTATTACTGCCCGGGTGCTGGCCGACCTGAACCGCCTGGACTCCCCCGAAGGGGTGACCGTTCTGGCGGCGGCGGTGGTTGACGACGTGTTGGGAATTTTGGTGCTTACCGTGGTGGTGGGCATCAGCGTAGCAGGCACCTTCTCCCTGGCCAGTGTCGGGTGGATCACCTTCAAGGCCGTCGGTTTCTGGTTGGGGCTGACCGCGGTTGGGATACTGGCCGCGCCCTACCTGGAAAAATTGGTCAACCTTTTCCGCGCTCCTGGGGCTGGTCTGGTTATGATGTCGGCGTTGGCGTTACTGGCGGCGGGCATGGCCGAGATATTTGGCCTGGCCTTTATCATTGGAGCTTTCTCCATTGGTCTGGCCCTCTCCACCACCAACCTGGGACGCCGGGTAGAGGAACAACTGATTCCGGTTAACGAAATTCTGGTTCCGGTCTTCTTTGTGGTGATGGGCATGCTGGTGGACGTTAGCTCAATGGCCAACGGTCTAGCCTTCGGGTTAATCATCTCGGTCCTGGCCGTTCTGTCCAAGGTACTGGGGTCTGGGGTGCCCGCGCTGTTCACCGGTTTCAACCTGCGGGGGAGCGCCCGGGTGGGTGTGGGCATGATGCCCCGAGGCGAGGTGGCGCTGATTATCGCTGGTATCGGTCTATCTCAGGGCATCATCGCGCAGAGCCTGTTCGGTGTGAGCATCATGATGACCGTAATTACAACTCTGGTGGCCCCGATAGTTCTGATACCGCTGTTCCGAGCGGAAGGCAGCGGTCTGCGTCGCCACGAGCCTACCGGAGTTGAATCTCCGTCTCCTAGGCCCCGTTCGATTACCGCTGAGGACACCGCCAATGACGATTGGGATTCGGCATGACATGATAAGAAGAGAGTCCAACGTATTGACAAAGTAATAAGCAATTCTTAGAACTCGTCGCCAAATAACACCGCACTTGGATTGCCGGTGAATGATTCTTGGCCAATACCTGATCCTGACAGGTAGACACATTGG
>MUCJ01000039.1 GCA_002816715.1 SAR202 cluster bacterium Casp-Chloro-G3
CCTCTGGTTTACCATAACTACACCCTTGGGTGCCCGAATATTGCCAACACCTTTGGACCATTTCACCTCATCAACTCTGAACACTTACGACCCAAGATTGTAGTTGCCTCTGACTACGCCTTGTGGTAAATTAGCTACCTATGAGTTGGCAAACCGGTAGGTAAAGCGAGTCCTGCTAAGCCTGAGGCTTTAAACCCAAATCTAAGGAGAGTTGAATGGCATTTGTAACACCTCGAGACGGCGAAGGCGCGGAGAGTCTGGTCAACCGATTCCGAGCTTCGGTGCAGCATGCTGGTATTCTTAGAGAATTGAAGGATCGCCGGTTTTTCCGCACCAAGGCGCAGAAAGAACGCTTAGCCGCCCAGCGTGCCGCCCGACGACGACGGCGTCAGCGTCGCTAGGATTCCCGTCGCCCTGTCTCTATTTCTGGCTTAGTCCTTGGTCCTTTTCTCTCGTGGTATTTCGCTTTGTCCATTTGGCCGGGTCTAGATAAAGGCGGCCCGACTAAGATTAAAAGCCGCAATTTTGCCCCAGCTCCCCTAACGCCTTTAAGTGCTCCCATAGTTTGGACTGGCCGTTACGTTCTTCGTTCTGGGCATGACCGCTTGATCGTCACATAACCCGCCCAGCAACGTATCAGCGCGCTTTGCCAACTCTTGGACAGCATCTACTGATTCCAGCCGCTCGCCGACGCCGTCTCAGCTTGAACCGTCTTGAACAGTGAAGACCGGTTGTGAAGGCGAGTTGTGCTGAAGGGAGTGACGACCTTAGAATAGAGATGCGACAAAACCAAGCAATGCTGAGAGCCGCCATAACCGTATGACCGTCCTATCCGCTACCAAACTCGCGCTGGCTTTCGCCGACGTGGAGATTTTCTCTGGCATAAACCTGGAGATACCCGACAATGCCCGCATCGGCCTGGTGGGGCCTAACGGCGCGGGCAAGACCTCGTTGCTCAAGATCATCGTCGGCGAGCTAGAGCCGAATGCCGGGGCGGTACACCGCGCTGGCAGCATCCGCATTGGCTACGTTCCCCAGTCGATAACCCATTCCGTAGACGGCTCTCTGCGCGACGAAATAATGACTGCCTTCGATGATTTGCGCCGGACTGAGGCCGAACTCGAATCCAGCGCGCTGGCCATGGCCCAATCAAGTCCTGATGAACGAAGGCGGGTTGAGGAGACTTATTCTTCGTTATTCGACCGGTTTGAGGCGTTGGGCGGATACAATTATCAAAGCCAATTGGACCAGGTGGCTGCCGGGGTTGGTTTGTCTGCCGAATCTTTGGATTCACCGTCGGCTTCAGCCAGCGGTGGGGAGCGCACCCGCGCCGCCCTGGCCAAGGCCCTACTCTCCAACCCAGATTTGCTGGTGCTGGATGAGCCAACCAACTATCTGGACTTGAAGGGTATAACCTGGCTGGAACGGATGTTGAGCCACTATCCAAAGACGTTCTTGTTAGTGTCCCACGACCGCTATTTTCTGGACCGGGTAGTTAACCAGATCTGGGAAATGGACCACGAACGACTCCAGAGCTTTGTCGGGAACTACACCAAATACCGCACTCAAAAAGGCGAGCAAACCCTGTGGCAGCGGCGCCGATACCAGCGGCAACAAGAATTTATCGCCAAGGAAGAAGATTTCATCCGCCGGTACGGCGCTGGACAGCGGGCACGGGAGGCTAAAGGCCGGGAGAAAAGACTCAACCGTCTGGAACGGTTCGAGGCTCCCCAAGAGTCCACTAGTATCGGACTATCCGCCCAGGCTGCCAGCCGCACCGAACAGGTCGTGCTGCGCACCGAGAAATTGACGCTTGGCTTCACCGAGAAAGGAACTGTCAGGACGTTGTTCTCAATGCCGGATGTTAAGCTGGAACGAGGCTCCCGAATCGGCCTCATTGGCAACAATGGCGCGGGCAAGACTACCCTGATCAAAACCCTGCTCGGTTTGACGCCAGCAATCGGTGGTGAGGTGCATCTCGGCCAAAAAGTGAACGTGGGATACTTCCAGCAAGAACAAGACGTTATCCCTAATGAGTTCAGCGTTTTTGAGGCCTTGTTGGACGCCAAGGACATTCCGCTGGATCAGGTACGGCCCTACCTGGCCAGGTTCCTGTTCCGAGGCGATGATGTATTCCAAACGGTTGGGTCGCTCAGCGGGGGCGAGCGCAGCCGTCTATCTTTGGCGCGACTTCTAATCACCCAGCCCAACTTGCTGGTACTGGATGAGCCGACCACTCACCTGGATATCGCCACCCGCGAAGCCCTGGAGAAGGTGCTGATGGAATACGACGGCACCGTTCTCCTGGTGTCCCACGACCGCCATCTGGTTTCCTTGATGGCTCAGCAGCTATGGATATTGGGTGAAGGTATACTGCAAGTCTTCCCCGGGACTTTTACCGAGTGGGAGCAAAAGAACAAGGAGGAAACTGCGCCGCCACCGAAGGCAGTCAGAGAGCGACCGCCACGCACTCCGAGCACTTCTACCCAGACCAAAAAGAAGACCACTAATCGAAGTGCGCCAGACCTATCTCAGGTCATCGCCGGTTTGGAAGAAAAGCTGCGAGAGCTTGAACGCCAACTGGAGATTGCGTCGGAGATTCAAGATGTGCCCGCCATTGCCAGTTTGGGTGAGGAACACAACGCCACCCGCCTTGAACTGGAGCAAAAGTGGCTGGAATGGATTGAGTGATCAGCCGCTCCTGATGACGAACATTACGCAATTACTCGACTGATGTTTACTTTGCAGGCTCAGGCGATGTCTGACATAGTTAAACTGCCGCCTAACCGCCTGGTCTACGCAAAGGAGCGTTAAGCACTTAATGAAAGTCTACGTCGCATCATCTTGGCGCAACGAAAGGCAGCCGGAGGTAGTACAAGCCATCCGCGCCGCTGGCCACCAAGTCTATGACTTCCGCAATCCTAATGAAGACAACCATGAACCGGACCAGGGTTTTCATTGGTCGGACATTGATCCAGAGTGGCAATCCTGGTCGCCAATGCAATTTGTGGATGCGCTGGAGCATCCACTAGCCCTGGGTGGTTATAGCAGGGATTATGATGCATTGGAAGCCGCGGACGCGGTAGTGTTGGTCATGCCCTGTGGTAGAAGCGCACATTTGGAATTGGGTTTTGGCATCGGCAGGGGTAAGCATTCGATAATTCTGCTCAGCGATGGTGAACCGGAACTGATGTACAAGATGGTTCCTACTTTAGTGACTTCGCTTGAGGAAGTGATTACCGCTTTAGCTAATTTCAGCAAAGACGTTAAGCCGTAATTTGCCCTTTGGCCCCGTTGCCGACAAAGTTAAAGCGGACTCCGTTCGTTCTAAACTTGTTGAAGCGTAGGAACGGAATCCGCCATCTTTACACCAATTAACCCTGACCTTTGCTCAAGACTTTATCGGCCTAAACCCATAGTTATTACTTGCGCAGGTACTTGTCCACCGTCTTGTCCCCGGTCAACGCTAGATAGACATTGTCGTCATTGTCCACCCACAGGCCGTGCGCCGAGCGGGAATCCCACCTGGCCTGCACCTTGCCCTGCTTATCGCGCACGCTGATACCAGGAGTTGATCCCTGGAAAGAAGACTCGGCGATGTAAAAGTCGCCGTTGGTAGACTGGCTGATATCGTTGGGTCGGTTCATGTCCGTCCACATGTTAACGAACTCGCCCTCTGGAGTGAACACCTGGACCCGGCTGTTTTCCCGATCACACACGTAGACCAGCCCTTCTTCGTCAATCAAAATGCTGTGGGGCAAGTGGAACTCGCCGGGGCCGCCCTTGCCCGGAACCCCCCAAGACTGGATTAACTGGCCGTCTTTGGTGAAGCGGTGTACGCAGCTGTTGCGATATCCGTCGGAGACGTACAAGTCCCCGGACGGAGACGGGAACAACTCGGAGGGAAAATTAAAGGGGCCAGCCGCCCGGGGCACCAACTCACCAGCCACCTCGCAGCCGGTGTCAGAATGCACACCGCGCTCGCCCAGTACCATCAAGGGCTTGCCATCCAACGTGTACTTGAGGCAGACCGAGTCTTCCCGGTCGGTCATGTAAACAATATCGTCAACAATGCAGAAGCCGTGAGGCAGATTAACCGCGCTAATGCCCCAGGAATGCAGGTAATTCCCGTCTGAATCGAACACCACCACCGGGGGATCTTTCCGCTGGTACACATAGACTCGGTTCTGCGAGTCGGTGGCGATGGCGCTAACCACACCGTAAGTCCAGTCTTCAGGAAGCCGTCCCCAATTCTGGACTAATTCATAGCTATGTTTATTGGTGTCAACTGTAGTCATAACCCTCCTTGTGCTCGAACCTGATTTACACTGCCACTTCCGCAGAGGATTGAACCTGCCACCGGATGCTGCTATGGAAGTGGGCCAACGTTAGCATCCCCATTGGTAGCTGTCAATTGGGAGGATTGTGCCCTTCGTGGTCTATTAATTATGCGGCTAGCCCTGATCAAGATACTGCCGTATTTCAGCCAGCACCTGATCGGGATACTCCATCGGCGCGAAGTGGGAACCCTGCTTCAGAGCCTTGAACTGGGAATTATTCGACTCCCGCATCAGTCGTTGCACCGCCTCATCCTGCTCCGTTTGAGCGCCTTCGTAGTTGCCCACCAGCAACAGATACTGGCCGCTGAGTCCTTTGACTACCTCGGAGGTTTCCAGGGTAACTCGGGTTCGATAGAAGGTTGATTCGGCATCGGTGGGACACTTCAATTCGGCGCGGCCATCTTCCAACAGACGAGTGCCGCCTTCGATGTAGTACCCGAACACCTCATCAGTCCAGGTCTTGAACACTCTCCGATCTCGATACGCAGCGTACATGATCTCCCGACTCTCCCAGATGGAGCGTTTCTGTGACGTGCGCTCCATACGTTCCTGGCGCTCCTCAGGAGTCAACATCATCATCGGGCTGTCCCCAACGCGGGTATCCACCAGGATCGCCTTCCCTACGGTGCCGGGCGCCAAATGATCGGCAATCAGCAGCGACATCCCTCCGGCGGAATGGCCTACGGCAAATGGCCGGTCCAGACCCAAAGCTTGAATTACCGCTGCCATGTCCTCGCCAATTTGCTGGAAAGTGTAGCCGGTGCCCGGTTTGTCGGTATCACCATGTCCTCTTAGATCAATGGACATGACGTAGTAATCTCGTGCCAGGTCTTTAGCCGCGTGGTTCCAGATTTGGGCGCACAGGCCCACGCCATGCGCCATTACCAACGGAGGTTTCTCCGGGTCTCCCCATGCCAGGTAGTGATTGTTGATTCCGTTGGCCTCGACAAACTTGCTAACCGGTTGCAATGCTTCCTCCTGATACCTAATGTAATGTTGTTGTGGTAGATATGGGCGGCTTTAATTACCCGGGTCAGACTGCGGATTTGGCTGGCAATTATCTAGCCCGAAGTATGCCGCTAGGCCCGCAGTCAATCAGAAACAGTCTAGGTTTACCTCGGACAACTGTCAAACAGGTTTGGTTCTGGTTTCAGGGGCCAGGTTTGGCCAGGTCTGTGCCGGGTCGAAGGAAAGCAGCGAGACTACCAAAAGCCCCATAGCCTTACCCTATCTACGTTGACAGTGCCGAGGCCCTTTGGTACATTGGTAGTAATAAAGGTTAGCGTTCAACTAGTTTGAGTCGCTAGCCAACAGTTTTGCCACCAGGAGGCTCGGATTGCCACGCTACGATTACAAGTGTAATAGCTGTGGAATAGAATTTGAACTTACCCAGACCTTCAAAGAGGCCGGGACTGGTACCTGCCCTGAATGCTCTGGGGCGGGACGCCGGGTATTTCATGCAGTCCCCGTAATTTACAAGGGGTCTGGTTTCTACACCACAGATTACGGTCGGCCCAAACCGCCGGCAGACAACGCCAAAGAAACCAAGGACAGCAAAGACTCGAAAGACACCTTGGAAACCAAGAGCAAAACGGCCACAACTTCCGAGACCAAGAGTGAGACCAAGAGCGAATCTACCGCCGCCCCCGCCAGCACCGAATCCAAGCCCTAGTCCAACCGGACATGCACTGACGCAGCCAGTTCTCCAAGGATAAGCGGACTTGCGGGCATTGATCCAAAGGGTCGCTCAGGCCTCGGTCACGGTTGAAGACGAAGTGTTGGGAAGCATCAGCGCCGGGTTGGTGGTATTCCTCGGGTTTGCCCAAGGCGACGCGGATAGCGACGCTCAATACATCGTCGATAAAATAGTCAACCTCAGAATATTTGCCGACCAGCAAAACCGATTTAATCGCTCCGCCCTGGATACTGGGGCGGAGCTTCTTATTGTCAGCCAATTCACTCTTTACGCCGACACCCGCAAAGGCCGCCGCCCAGATTTCAACCAGGCGGCATCTCCAGACGAGGCCCAACGACTCTACGAGTATTCCCTGGGGTTGTTCCGGCAGACTGGGCTGAAGGTGGAGACGGGCCGGTTCCAAGCCCAGATGCAAGTGCAACTACAAAACGATGGGCCAGTCACCCTGATGCTGGACAGCGCCGACCGGCACCGCCCCCGGCGTTAGCCGCCGACGCTAAGCTTTCGACGCTACACTATCGATGCCAGCCCATTCCCTGGTACAACCCTCGCAAATAGGCGATCTGGCCGCCGTGGGCCACCGCGTCCCAAGTCATCTGCCCCAAGGCCGCCGCCACCGAACGAGGCTCCGGTGTGGGCGGGATTACCTTCACCACCGCCAGATCGGCGTCGGACAGCGAAGAAATGTATTTTTGGGCCGCCGATTTGACTGCTTGATAGTAGCCCAACTGCACGTCCTTGGGCGGAACCTGCCAGGCCGCTACTTGCTCTGCCGTCCAGCCCACACCCCGGTCTTCTGGGTCTGCGGCCATGCCAAACTTCTGATGCCAGCCGTCCTGCACCCATATTTGGGGCGACTCTCGCAGCCGAGTATGGATGAAGGTGTCCACCACCCGGCTCATATGCCACAGAATCCAGGCCACCGAATTGCAATGATCCGCTGGTTGCTTGGCGAGTAATGAATCATCCAGACTTTCCAGAGCTGTGTCGATCATCTCCCAGTTTCGCAGATGGGCGATCAGCAGTCCCTCGTTTGCGGCCATCTAAGTCCTCCGCTGTTCAATAAATTCGTCTGACGCGGCTACTTTGTTAGTCCGGAATCTCGGCCATTACACCTTCAGGTAAGTCCACTTCAAAGGCGGTCAGAATTTGCCCCACCAACAGGTAGTGGCCGATCAGCGCGGTAATCTCGAGAGTCTTGCCCATTCCGTATTTACCCGATACCGCGTTAAAGGTGGCGTCGCTGACTTTGTGATTTTGCAGCAACTCCTTGGTGTAGGTGACCAGTAGAGCTGCCTCACCGGACAAACCGGCCGGGGCCGTTCCGTTGGCAATGGCCGCGATGGCTTCATCGGAGACCCCCGCCTGCCGGGCCAGCCGAGCGTGAGCCGAAAACTCATACTGGTTTTTGATTTCCCGGGCGGTGGTGATAATCACCGTTTCCTTCAGCGACTCCGGCAAATCCAGGTTGAACCGCACAAAGGCGCCTGTGTCGGCAACTCTGGCGGCCAGGTCTGGGCTATGCAACAGCACGCCGAAGGGGCCCCGGACACTGCCCCGACTGCCCGCAATAGAATCGTAGTATTGGTGTTCCTCAGGTTTTAGCTCTTCCCTGGTTACGTTTCCTAGTCGGGCCATGTTTTTACTCCTTATCGCTATTTACTGTTGAGCAGACATAGTAATGCATGGAAGCGATTCCGGCTAGACGGAATGGCGTTAATCTAATGCCTTGAGCAGCTACTCAAACTCCAAGTCCAGGCTGATATCCAAGGCTGTGGTCGAATGGGTCAGTCCGCCGATGGAGATCAGGTCTACGCCGGTCTCAGCAACGCCCCGCACCGTTTCCAGATTGATGCCGCCGGATGCCTCCACCACCGCCCGCCCGTTGACCATGCCCATCGCCTGGCGCATCGTCTCAACCGGCATATTGTCCAGCATGATAATGTGTGCGCCAGCGTCCAGGGCTTCACGGAGTTGCTCCAATGTCTCGACTTCAACCTCAACCTTGATGGTGTGAGAGGCACGGGCCAATGCTAGTTGAACCACCTGCCCCAGGCCCATTTCCTGGGAGCGCAGAGCCTCAATGTGGTTATCTTTAATCAAGATGCCGTCGGCCAAGTTCATTCGGTGGTTGTGCCCGCCGCCCATCCTGACCGAGTACTTGTCCAGGTACCTATGGCCAGGAACGGTCTTGCGGGTATCGACGATGCGGGCCTTGCACCCTTGAATCGCCTGTACGTACCGGTGGGTGTCACTGGCGATTCCGCTCATCCGCTGCATAAAGTTCAGGGCGATACGCTCCGCCCGGAGGATGCTGCCCGCGCTGCCGGATACGCGGGCGATGTCGTCGCCAGGCGACAAAGGCGAACCATCGGGCAGCAAGGTCTGGACTTCTAACCCGGAATCCACGCGCTGGAACACAGCTGAGGCCACATCGACGCCCGCCAGAACGCCGACCGCTTTGGCCCGCAGCATGCCAACCCCTTTAATTTCTGGCGGAACCAGCGTCCCGGTGGTTGGGTCGCTGAAGGTCTGATCCTCAGACAGCGCAGCATCGATCAAGTTATAAACTTCGGGCGGTAACTGGCTCATTGCGAATTCTCCTCTTGGGACAGCACAACATGCTTTTCCCACTCCGGTGACGTTTCGGGAAAGTCTTCTCTAAAATGGGAACCTCTACTCTCCTGACGCAGCAAGGCGGCCTCGACCATCAGTCTGCCCAGCAGCACCATGTTCCGCAGCTCATAGTCTTCGCGATTTATCGGGTCCGGCATCGCACGCTCCCAGGCGTTGAGGATGCGAGCCGTCAGTAATAGGCGCGAGCCGCGCCGGTTGATGCCCACATTCCGCCACATCAGGTCTTGAAACGCTTCCCGGCTGAAGGAAGGCATATTCGCGCAAACCAACTCCCTGGGTTTCAAGCTGGCGTACACGTTGTGGTCGCGAGAGTCCTGGGCTTGTTCTGGCGCTTTCCCCAAGCTGCTGGCGACCAGCCGCTGGGCGAACACCAGGGTATCCAGCAGAGAATTGCTGGCCAGGCGATTCGCGCCGTGCACCGCTGAACAGGAAGCTTCCCCGCAGGCGTAGAGGCCTTTGATGTTGGTGCGGCCCCAGGTATCGATTCTAACGCCCCCCATCATGTAATGGGCGGCTGGAGCGACCGGGACTGGGTCTTTGGTAATATCCAGCCCATAGGACAGGCAGAAATTGTAAATGGTCGGGAACCGACTCTGCACCGTATCGGCGGGCAGGTGAGAAATATCCAGGTAGACCGCCGCGCCGTTGGCTTTCTCCATCTCTATGGCGAGGGCACGGGATACAACGTCGCGAGGGGCCAGGTCGGCCATCGGGTGATAGTTGGCCATGAAGGGATTGAGGTTAACGTCGCGCAGGATTGCGCCCTCGCCGCGCATCGCCTCCGAGAGCAGAAAGGTGGGCGCGCCATCCAGCCACAGCGCAGTGGGATGGAACTGATAGAATTCCATGTCCATCACCTCAGCACCTCCCAGGTAGGCTAGAGCGACCCCGTCGCCAGTAGCTACTTCGGGATTGGTGGTGTACCGGTAAAGCTGACCCGCGCCGCCAGTGGCCACGACCACAAACTTGCCGGTGAAGGTCTGACACTCGCCAGTGGCTGAGTTCAGGGTTTCAACCGCCTGAGCTTCCCCTGCTTCGACCACCAGGCGAGTCGCCAGCGTATACTCCAGCACGGTGACATTTGTCTTGGCCACCAGATCAGTCAGGGTCACCTCGATATGTTGTCCCGTAGCATCGCCGCCCGCGTGGAGAATGCGAGGCATGCTGTGGGCACCCTCCCGGCCTAGAGAAACCTTCCCCTCACTGGTGTCGAAGGGGACGCCCCATTGAATCAGGTTGGCCACCCGTTGGGGTCCTTCCCGGGTCAGAACGTCCACCGCTTCCTGGTCACACAGACCGGCTCCGGCGGTCAGGGTGTCGCGCATGTGCAGAGTGGGCGAATCTCCAGGGCCAACGGCGGCTGCAATGCCCCCTTGAGCGTAGCGGGTGTTGCAATCGTCGATCTTACCCTTGGTGATAATCAACACCGAGCCATGTTCCCTGGCCAGCAGCGCGGTGTTGAGACCGGCAATGCCGCTCCCGATGATGATGTAGTCGTAGTCAGTGTTAGTCATATGTCCAGATTTTGAAGAGAATCCCCGAAACCTTTCCTGGGCGCGAGATGTTGCGACGCATTATATACGAATCCCCCCATATCTCAAGGACACAGGGGGATCAAAATACTGGACTATCTCATTGTGGTGAGTAGGGGCGCACTTGTGCGCGCCCTGGGCAGGCAATATTTCTGTCCCTACCAGAAATACACGGCTCCATCAGGAAAAATTGGTGTTACCTAAGCTCCAGCATCCGTTCCAGGGCCACCAGGGAATCACGTTTGACATCGTCGGGGACGGTGATCTCGTTGACCACTTCCCCGTTCGCCAGGTTTTCCAAGACCCATAGCAGGTAGGCCGGATGGATGCGGTACATGGTGGAACAGGGACAACTCACCGGGTCGAGGCAGAATACGGTCTTGTCGGGGTTGTTCAGCGCCAGACGATTAACCAGACTGATCTCGGTGCCGACGGCCCAGACGCTACCCGCTGGAGCCTCGTTGATAACCTTGCGAATTAGCTCAGTGGAGCCGTTCATATCGGCGGCCTGCACAGTTTCCATTGGGCATTCCGGATGCACCAGCACGGTTACGTCCGGGTACCGTTCTCGCGCCATCTCGATCTGTTTCACGGTAAACCGGGTATGTACTGAGCAGTGCCCTTGCCACAGCACCATTTTGGCGTTGATTAGCTGCTCCCGAGTGTTGCCGCCCAAAGGCTTGAACGGGTTCCAGACAACCATTTTGTCCAGGGGGATGCCCAGCTTCAGGCCGGTATTTCGGCCCAGGTGCTGATCGGGCAGGAACAACACCCGCTCACCCTGTTGGAATGCCCACTCGACTACCTTGCCGGCATTGGAGGAGGTGCAGACCGCCCCGTTGTTGCGTCCGCACAGGGCCTTGATGCCGGCAATGGAGTTCATGTAGGTGACTGGAATAATGCCGCCCTTATCACCAAGGACATCTTGAAGGTCGTCCCAAGCGTCGTCTACGTCCTCCATTGGGGCCATATCGGCCATTGAGCAGCCCGCCGTGATGTTGGGCAATATCACCCGCTGGTGGGGGGCGCACAAAATACAGGCGGTCTCGGCCATAAAGTGGACGCCGCAAAACACGATGTACTCGGCTTCTGGCCTGGTCGCCGCCTCTTGGGATAGCAGGAAGGAATCGCCCTGGAAGTCGGCGTACTTGATGATCTCTTCCCGCTGGTAGTGGTGACCCAAGACGGTTACGGTCGAACCCAGCTTTTCCCGAACGTCGTGAATCCGCTGGTCAAGTTCCTTGGCGCTGTAACGCAGAAACTCGGGCGGAATCTTCTGCCACCTAATATTAATCGCCAATTCCTCGGCCAGCGACTTGGCCGGCAGTTCGTCCGCTGGCTTACAAAAGGCGGCATGCTCTATTTCAGTGATCGGGACAAAGGGTTTGCGAGATCTGGTAGTCATTTCACTTCCTCAAGTGGTTCCGTGCGAGTGGATCGATGCACTGGATACCACCGCAACCGGTGTGCCCTGCAAAGACCAGGGGCTAGCATCATCTATTTTTACATTAACTAGCTGTCCCAACCGCTCACCATCCAGTTCCCCACCAGCGTCGAAGAACACCAGTTTGTCGGTGCGGGTTCTGCCACGCCACTTTCCTTTCTTATGGCCATCAACCAGCACTTCCAAAGTTTGCCCTACCAAAGTGCTGTTGATATCACTAAGTATACTCTCTTGTAGCTGGTCCACCGTTTTCAAGCGCCGGGCTTTGTCGGCCTGGGGAATGTCATCTTCCATTGCCCGGTGCGCCACAGTCCCTGGACGGGTCGAGTAAGCGGCGCAATGTACCTTGCTAAAGCGCAGTTCGGCGACCATATCCATAGAACGCTGGAATTGGTCTTCGGTTTCGCCGGGAAAGCCGACAATCAAGTCGGTACTTAGCGACACACCGGGCACGGTGTCCCGAATCCGACCCACCAATTCACGGTACTCCGCACTGGTGTAAGGACGGCGCATGCGGCTGAGGATTTCATCGTCGCCAGCCTGCACCGGGAGATTAATGTGCTCGCAGACCTTGGGCAGGTCGGCCACGGCTTGAATGATGCGCTGGCTCATAAATGTCGGGTGAGACGTGAGGAAACGAATTCGCAGCAGGTCGGGGATGTCGTTCAACGACGTCAGCAAGTGGGCCAGGTCGGGCTTCTCCGGGAGGTCATGCCCGTAGGCGTCTACGGTCTGGCCCAGCACAGTCACTTCTCGCACGCCCCGCTGCACCAGCAATTCAACTTCCCCAACTATTTCGTCCACCGGGCGGCTAACTTGCCGTCCCCGACGGTAGGGGATGATACAGAAGGTACACATCAGGTCGCAGCCGTGGATGATTGGCACATAACAGGTGACATCGGGCTGGTTAGGAGCCAGCGAACCAACGCATCCCTCCCAGTCCACTCCCAGCTGCTCACCGACCAGATTCAGCAGCGGGTCGTACTGTTGAGGTCGCATAAAAAGGTCTACATGGGGGAATCGCCGCTGTAGTTCATCAGTCTTGGGGCCGACCATGCACCCCATCAGCGCCACAACCTGATCGGGGCGTTGCTTCTTCAGCGGTCGCATCAGGCTCAGGTTATTGGCTACCTTGTCTTCAGCGCCCTGACGCACCACGCAGGAGTTAAACACCACCAAGTCGGCATCGTTGGCTTTGGTTACTGAATGAAGGCCAAGCTGCTCCAACGCTGATCCCAAACGTTCGGAATCTGCCTTGTTCATCTGGCAGCCTATGGTCCAAATGTAGAATGTTTCCATCTAGCTAATCACTAGAGCCAACTATTCATAATCTCAACGCTAGTTGAACATATTTGTGAATCTGGCGGAGGGGGCGGGATTCGAACCCGCGATCCCAATTACTCAGGATAGGCACTTAGCAGGCGCCCGCACTAGGCCACTATGCGACCCCCCCACTCTCTAGGAATCCAATATATCAAAATATATCAAACTGAACTCAAGGCTACAACAATCGGAGCTAGACTTCAAGGTAATGCCATTGGCACCCAGCAATTCAAAACTGCCATTGAATCTATTGGGTCTTGACTAGTACACCTTGGCTGAAAAACAAAGGTAATATAAAGGTAATATAATAGTGGGGCCGCTGAGACGGCAGATTTGAAGGGTGGTGGTG
>MUCJ01000040.1 GCA_002816715.1 SAR202 cluster bacterium Casp-Chloro-G3
CATCCAGTGACTTGGCATCGGACCTTCCAGCGGGAGACTATCTTAACTTGGCCCTTTCGCTGTCCTAACAATGGGGTCCACCTCAGGCTCTAAGGTCAACCAGCGTCCGTTTAACTTCCCCTTTTAGGACTTTGACCTCGTCTTCTAATGTTTCTAACCTGGTATCAGTTTCCGCCATTCATCTCCCCGTAAGGTTTGGGGGTCATCGAAGAACTAACCCTGACAGCGGGCTCCTGGGAAGAGGTTCCCACCGCCAGGGTCAGTTCAAGCAGGGACACTACCTCAGCCTGGGCTGGACAGTGCCACGTAAATTTCTAAAAAAACGGGACTTGGCGGTGTTTCCGGCCAAAAGCTAACGCTCCTGTGTTGGACCACCACCAAGTCCCACCTAGTACAACTGAGGTGTTAACTGTTAATCTAGGCTGTCGGTCAGATTGAACGAAGCCGGAGTGGTGCGCTCAATGAAGAGAATCGCTCCGCTGGGCGGTATCACTTCCAGGCTGAAGGTGGTATTCGTACTCAAGCTGGTGGTCAGACCGTTGGCCCCACCAGATTCAATGCCAGTTAGCGTGATCGCGTAGGTCTCACCCCGCTCCAAGAAGGAGTCGGTGTCGGCATTACCAATGCCAGCTGCAGTAAAGGTACTACCGGAGGCGGCGGTGAAAGTCTTGGTTTGAACCGGGTCGGTGTACTTGATAATGGTGTTGCCCGGCGTCAAGTCGGTGTTCTCACCACCGGCGGCGTTGGCCACCCAGAAGACCAGATCCGATACAGTGCCGCTGGAACCGGTGATGTCAGCGGTGGCGGTCACGGAGCCTTTAAGCTCCATGGTGCCCTGGGTCTCCGCCAGACCGGCGTGAATGGTCTGCTTGGCCTTGTCGGTGGTGAACAGACCGGTGGACAGGGCGGCGAAGGCGAATACCGAGGAAACCACCACGAAGGCGATCAACACGATAGCCGTTTCAAGACCCGTGATACCACGCTGGTCTCGTCCCAAGCTCCTAAAGATTTTGTGTGCCAGGTTTAACATTTGGTTTCCTCCTAAGATTAAGGTAACTCTGTGCCTTTTTGATTGCTGTTTGAGGTGATTTATTCCTGCCGGAATAGCGGACGCATATCCGTCACCCTCTTCAGCAATATGTCACACGCCGTCACCGTGTCGCTGATATTCAGTGTAGGTTTAGTGAGGGCAGCGCAATACAGGACAACCACCTATATAGGGGGTAAGGGAACGGTACAGAAACAGGGGCTTACTCCCCGGCAATGGGGAGAGGTTGGCAACGACTATGGGAATAACTCCCGGCTAAAGTAGGTGCTAGCACCTGCCGCATAGGCAATATTGTTTCTGCTGGACAACAGGAGGTAGGAGTGATTTTCTAATGGCTTGGTGGGGATATTTACTGGCTGGCTAAAGTGAGTGATTACTGAGAGGTTGGGTTAGTAGCAAAAGCCAGGGCAGTTTCCTGGGAGGTCTCCTCCGTCGCTCCGGCTTTCGCCGGAGCCGAGAAGCGGCCCCTGGTTGATGGCGAGACGCCACTGGATTCCGGCTTTCGCCGGAATGACGCTTCTCCGGACTTCGGCAGGGTTTTTGGCCAGGCCAAGCTAAGCGGAGGGGCTGCTTACCTGCTGGGCCAGGTTGCGGGCAAAGTCTTGCATGGTGGTGTTGGCTTTGCGGCGGATGATGGGCTGTCCCAGTTCTCCCAATCGGCCCATGAAGTTGGTATCGCTGACAATGATCAACTCGGTCTGATTATCGGCTTGGGGGGCTAGCTGCATGGTGATGTTGGTACGAACGGCGCCGCCAACCCGCCGGTCGGAGGCTTCCACCAGAAAAGAGGCCTCGCCTTTAGCCTCATCCTGTTCCAGAACCTGAATAGTGCCAGCCAGGTTGAGGGATATTGGGCCAATACGAACCTTCATAACGGCTTGGAAGCGATCCTCGTCTTCAGCAGTCACGTCTTCAATGCCGGGCACACAGGTGGCGACCCGGGGTATGTCCATTACCAACGCCCAGGTGGTATCCCGGTCGGCGGGCACCAGGCAGCGGTTTTCCAGTTTCATTAGTTTAAGATTCCTTTTACCGTCATTCAACTTCCCAGGCCAAGCAAGGACAGCCTCCTCTCCCTTTGTGGGAGAGGACTGAGGTGAGGGGTTTCACCCCCATCCCAACCTCCCCCATTAGTAATGGGGAAGGTGCTTAGTTAAAGGTGATCTATTACTATCGTCCGGTACTATCGTCCGGTACTATCGTCCGGCGTTGGCCAGGGCCTGCTGGATGGCCCGACGAGTAAAGACCTCGGCCATCTCCCGCTTGTAGTCGGCAGAACCACGGTAATCGTCCAGGGGGTCCACCACATCTTTGACGCTGGCAGAGGCGGCCCGGATATTCTCCTCAGTCAGGGGCCTTCCTAGTAGAATCTCTTCAGCTTGAGTGGCGTGTATCGCGGTAGTGCCCACCGCGCCCAGAGCGATCCGCACGTCTTGACACACGTTGCCGGGGCCGGGAGTGACCACCGCGGCCACGGCCACCGTAGCGTAGTCGTCGGCAGTACGGGGCAGAAATTTGAGGTAGGCCGCGCCGGAACCAGCCGGGGCCGATGGTATGAAAATATCGGTTAGAATCTCGCCGGGCTGCACGTCGGTCTCGTAGTAGTCGATCAAGAAATCCTCCATCGACACTACCCTCTGGCCACTGGCTGAGGTCAGCGTCAACGACGCGCCCAGGGCGATCAGGCTGGGCGGCGGGTCCTGACTGGGGTCGCCGTGCACCAGACCACCACCGACGCTGGCCATGTAGCGGATGCGCGGCGTGGCTACGTGCTGGTAGGTCTCGGCCACCAGCGGGAGCTTCGTTTTGACCAGCGGACTGGTCGCCACTTGCTGCTGAGCGCAGAGAGCGCCGATTTTCAGTCCCGCTGAGCCGTTGGCCGATTCTTCAATGCGGTTGAGGCCGCCAACCCGGCGCAGACTGATGACATGCCCCGGCTGGGCCAGTCGCTGCTTCATCTGAAGCACCAACGCGGTGCCGCCAGCCATTACCCGGGCGTCTTCGCCGTAGGTCTCCAGCAGGCTGAAGGCTTCGGCCAAGCTGTTGGGGCTGTGGAGTTCAAATTCAATCATTTTCGGGCCTCTTGGGTGGGGCCAATAGCCTTAACTATCGACTCCAGTATCTTGTAGTAGCCGGTGCAGCGGCACAGATTGCCCATCATCCATTCTCTAATTTCCTGCTCGGTGGGGTTGGGGTTAACGTCCAGCAGGGCTTTGGCGGCCATGACCTGGCCAGGGGTGCAGATGCCGCACTGGAAGCCGCCGTGGTCAATGAAAGACTGCTGGACGGGATGCAGCCGTCCGTCTTGGGCCAGACCTTCAATGGTGGTGATCTCAGCGCCGTCTACCGCCGCGGCCAGGGTGAGACACGACGCCGACATCTCTCCGTTGACCAGGACGGTGCAGGCCCCGCAGACACCCACGCTGCAACCCTCCTTGGTGCCGGTCAGACCCAGGTCGTAGCGCAGGCAGTCCACCAGCAGACGTTGGGCCGGGACTTCAATTTCATGGTTGGTGCCGTTAACTTTGAGGTTGATGCTCTGGTTCATGTTATTTCCCCTAACCTAGGCCTAACCCAGGGTAGTTAAGATGCGCCAATGGTATAACACGTCATACCCGCTGGCAAGAGCCGCCCGTACTCCTTCTCTAACTCTCCCCCTTGACACGCAGCCGCCCAGTGTGAAAGTCTGGAACTATACTCCGGAGGGGTGAGGTGTCGGCATGACCAAGTCAGCAGCGCGTTTGGGAATTCTGGTGGGCGGCGGCCCAGCCCCGGGCATCAACTGCGTCATCAGTTCAGTGACCATTGAGGCGATTAACTCCGGCCTGGAGGTCATTGGCATTTATGAAGGCTTCAAAAACCTGATTGCGGGGAACACTGCTGAAGTGCGACCTTTGGCAATTTCCGATGTGTCCAGTATTCACTTTCAGGGCGGCTCCATCCTGCGCACCTCCCGGGCCAACCCAACCAGACATCCGGAAGACCTGGTGAAGGCGCTGGCGACGATCAAGGAGCTTGGCCTTGATTACCTGGTGACCATTGGCGGCGACGATACCGCCTTTGGTGCCTCAGAGATTGCCCGAGTGGCTGGCGGAACCCTGCGGGTGGCCCACGTTCCCAAGACCATTGACAATGACCTGCCCCTCCCCAGCGGGATGCCCACCTTTGGGTTTGAGACCGCCCGGCACCTGGGAACGCAGCTGGTGCGAAACCTGATGGAAGACTCGCGCACCACCAATCGCTGGTACTTCGTAGTGGTGATGGGCCGCACCGCCGGACACCTGGCGCTGGGCATTGGCAAGGCGGCAGGGGCCACCCTGACGCTGATACCTGAGGAGTTCAATCGGGATAACATCTCCCTGGACGAGGTGTCCCGGCTCCTGGAAGGAGCCATACTGAAACGCCGAATGATGGGCCGGGAGCGCGGCGTGGCGGTTATCGCCGAGGGTATTGGCCCCAAGTTGGATCCTCAGGAACTGGCCCAGGCCCCCGGTGTGACCGTGGAGTACGACCCCTACGGACACATACGCCTGAGTGAGATACCCCTGGCCACCATCCTGCGGCGGGGGGTGCAGCGTCGGTTCGCTATCCGGGACGAGCAGATTGCCATTGTCGAGTCTACCATTGGCTACGAGCTGCGGTCGGCCTCGCCGATACCCTTCGACATCGACTACACCCGAACCCTGGGTTACGGCGCGGTGGGGTTCCTACTGACCCCACCCAGCGAGGAAGAGCTGACCAATGGCGGTATGGTCTGCTTGGACCATGGGCGCCTGCATGCCATGCCCTTTAGCTCTCTGCGCGACGCGGAGACCGGGCGCACCAAAATCCGCACGGTTGACATACGTTCCGAGCACTATGTCTCAGCCCGACAGTATATGATCCGCTTGGAATCCAGGGACTTGAACAATCCAGATACCCTGGCGAAGCTCGCCGAGACCGCCAATATGTCTCCTAGCGACTTTAGTCACGCTTTCTCCCCAGTGATGGGACTGACCAACGAGGGAGCAGTGGCATAGCCCTCACCCCGACCTCGCTACGCTCGGCCACCCCTCTCCCTGAGGGAGCCTTGCCTCAAAACTATGAATTTGGCATCAAGTAAGGGGACCGTCATTCCGGCGTACGCCGGAATCCAGCCACGTTTTTCTGAGTGTTGACGCTCTATGTTCACTAGAGTTCTCTAGGCTCCGGCTTTCGCCGGAGCGACGATGGGGGACTCATTTGTTCCCTGCCCTTGAGCGACTTTTGAGGCAAGGCCCCCTGAGGGAGAGAGGCCGGGGGTGAGGGGGCTCAGGGCAATCGCATCTTCTTGAAGCCAGACTATCCGCTAGCAATTCCTGTGGGGTCGAGCCGTAGTGGCCGAATTCGCCATTCCGGCGAAAGCCGGAATCCAGGGAATGAAACTGGACACCGGCTTTCGCCGGTGTGACGCGGGCCCCTCTACCGGGTAGGATGCGGTTGCCTTGCTAAGCCCACAGCCCAAACCCCTTGACCATTTCCGGCGCAAGCCGTAGATTAGGCTATCACAACTATTGAGTCTAATGATATAAGGAGCGTCATGCCCCACTATTTGATGCTGACCAAGCTGACCGAACGGGGTCGCAAGACCGTGCGAGACCATCCGGAGAGAGTCGAGGAAGTGAACCGGGAAGTGGAACGCATGGTGCAGGGCGTTAAAGTACTGCAACAATGGTTCCTGCTGGGCCCCTACGACTTCGCCACCATCATTCTGGCCCCGGACAACTGGAGCGCCAGTTTCATTGCTATGGAGATGGGTTCACGGGGCACCGTGGAGACCATCACCATGCCCGCCATGCGCATGGAAGACTTTACCACCTTCATGCGGGCCGAGGATAAAGCCGCTCACATTCGGGAACACAATCCGCATCTGGCCCTGGATATGCCTGGTTAGGTTGTGTCCTACGGCAGGCCTGTCCAGAGCCACTTCGATAAACTTGCGACGAGCGGATTTGGCACGCTCATGGTGAGCCTGTCGAACTATAAAGTCGGCAGCATCCGATTTTTGAGATAGCAGCATGTCTTTAAGCGGTAAAGTAGCCATCGTCACCGGCTCCAGCCGGGGCATTGGCAAGGCCATCGCCCTGGGTCTGGCGCGCGCGGGCGCCGCCGTGGTGGTCGCCGCCCGGTCGGAGACCGAGCGACCCAACGCGCCGGGCACCATCCACGCCACCGTCGCCGAGATTCAGGCGTTGGGCGGCAAAGCCTTGGCCGTGCGCTGCAACGTGCGGGAAGAAGAAAGCATCCAGAACCTGGTACGGCAGACGCTGGACACCCTGGGCCGCGTTGACGTGCTGGTGAACAACGCCGGAGTAGGCAACTACACCCCCTTTCTGGAGTCATCGCTCAAAGAGTGGGAACTGGTGCTGGACATTGACCTGCGCGCTCCCTTCATCTGCTGCCAGGCCGTCGCGCCAGCCATGATTGAGCAGGGCGGGGGCAGCATCATCAACATCTCGTCCCACGCCGCCACCAACATCTTCTCCTCCACCCTGGGACAGGAACACGACCAAGGCATCGGCCTGATCGGTCTAGCCTACGGCACCGCTAAGGCCGGGCTGGAGCGGTTTAGCTGGGGGCTGTCCGCCGAACTGGGGCGGCACAACATTGCGGTGAACGTGCTGAAGCCGCTGCGTCCAGTGCTGACCGAGGGTTTCCAGGCCCAGCGTCCCGACGCCGACTACTCCACCTGGGCCACGCCGGAGGACATGGTGAAGGCGACGGTGCATCTGGCCAAGCAGGACGCTCACGGCCTGACCGGGGCGGTGGTACACGCTGAGGAGATTGTAAGAAGGCTGGGGTTGTAGGGAAAGCTCATTTTTACATGACACCCAAGATTTTTGATTCTCCTAAATATTACGAATGCGGAGAAGAGCAATGGCCAAAATAGTAGTGCCAACTCAATTCAACAAGACGGGTAAGCGAATTTTGACAACGCCTGTTGACAACGACAAGATTTGTGCACCTGCAAATCGAAAATACAAAGAAAGTTACCGTGCGATAGAAGCTAGGTGGAAGAGCGCGTGGGAACGCGCAAAACTGGAGTACACTCAGAAATTCGCGCATAGGCTCGCTTCATACATTGCTAACGAGGTCACACCCGTTGAGGAGAAGTACAGGATAGCTAAGTTTCTAGTGGAGCAGGCGCTGGCTACTCGTGGCCCAATGCCTCTAGACAATCGGAGTTGGTCTGCTCAATTAGGCGGAATACCAGCACTTGCAGGTGCAGAAGAGGATGCTTGGAGAAGTTATCTCGAGTTGAGCCATGAGGTGGAAGCGGAAAAAGAAACGGCTATTCAAAGAGCCAGACGTGAATGTGACCATATGAAACGAGCATTGAGAAAGGAATTTTCCCAGCGTTACCGCTCATCCTGAGCTTGTCGAAGGATGCTGAGAAGCAAATGGCCTTTTACGTTTACATCCTACAATGTGTTGACGGTTCGTATTACACTGGCCACACCGACAATTTGGAAGCAAGACTAGTTGGCCATCAGAACGGTGCTATAAAAGGCTACACTTTCACTCGCCGACCAGTCCAGTTGGTTTTCAGCGATCAATTCTCCACAAGACAAGATGCCTTTGAGCGGGAGAGGCAGATTAAGGGTTGGTCTAGAGCCAAGAAACTCGCCTTGATTGAACAAAACTGGGAACGCTTGCAGGATTTGTCACGGAATGCTCGTGGTTCGACAAGCTCACCCATGAGAGGGAGGGCCTAGCTCATTATGGAGGAAGGTTGACGCGTATCCTTCGACAAGCTCAGGATGAGCGACTCGGCTGATGGCATTTTCCCCAGGGAATCAACGTACGCATCCATGAGAATTCTCCCTGCTGGCAAAAGGACAACGACAGGAGAAACCCATGAACTTCACCTTCACCCCGGAACAGCAAGAGCTACAGCAGCGGGTGCGGACGCTGGCCCAAGAGCAGATTGCGCCCATGGCCGCTGCGGTGGACGAGACCAACCAGGTGTCGCCGGAACTGATGCGTATCCTGGCCGAAGCGGGTCTGTTGCGCTACACCGTGCCCGAAGAGTACGGCGGCGTGGGCATACGGGTCATTGACCTGTGCATCATCCGCGAGGAGCTGGCCCAGGTCTGCGGTCAGGCCGACACCAACTTCATTATGCAGGGTCTGGGCAGCTTTCCCATCACCCTGGGCGGCACCGAGGAGCAGAAGCAGAAGTACCTACCGCCCATCGCCAGCGGCCAGGCCATCGCCGCCTTCGCCCTCACCGAACCCCACGCCGGTTCCGATGTGGTCAGCATGAAGACCGCCGCCATCCGGGAGGGCGATGAGTGGGTGCTGAACGGCTCGAAGAAATTCATCAGCCAGGCGGGCGACGCCACCACCTACACCGTCTTTGCCAAGACCGACCCGGACGCGGGCAGCCGGGGCATCTCGGCCTTCATCGTGGAGCAGGGCACCCCCGGCTTTGACGACTCCAAGCGCATGGACTTGATGGCGCCCCATCCCATCGGCGAGCCGGTGTTCACCGACTGCCGCATCCCCTACACCAGCATCATCGGCGAACCGGGGCAGGGCATCCGGCTGGCTCTAGGGACGCTGAACACCTTCCGCACCACAGTGGCCGCCGCTGCGATTGGAATGGCTCAGGCCGCCTACGACGCGACCATCAGCTTCGCCAAAGAGCGCACCATGTCCGGGCAAGCCCTCAGCGAGTACCAGTCCACCCAGTTCAAGCTGGCCGACATGGCGGTGTCGCTGGAGGCGGCGCGGTTGCTGTGCTACAAGGCGGCGTGGCTGAAGGATTCGGGACAGGAGAACGTCATCAAGGAAGCATCCTACGCCAAGCTGTTCGCGACGGAAGCGGCGTCGCGCATCATCAACGAGGCGGTGCAGATTCACGGCGGGGCCGGACTGGAAAAAGGCAGCCGGGTGGAGCAGCTTTACCGGGAAGTGCGCGCGCTGACCATCTACGAAGGCACATCGGAGATACAGCGGCAGACCATTGCTCGGCAACTGTTGAGGGAGTAAAGTTACCTGAACCCGAATCATCGTGGTAGCCAGAGGGCAGCATCCAGAAGGGAGGATAGTAATGGAACAGATAATGCATCAGACCATGACCGAGTTGGAGGCAGGCTTAGACCAGATTCGGCAGTCTCCCCAGGATAGCGGCGTGCTGGAACTGATTGTACGCAGGCCGGAAGTGGGAGAACGGGAGGTCCTGGACGCAGGGGAACTTAGCCTGTCCGACGGTTTGTCGGGCGACTCCTGGAAGGCCCGGCCCAGTTCTCGTTCCGCCGATGGCCTGGCCCACCCGGATATGCAGCTTAACGTGATGAATTCCCGCGTGATTGCCCTGGTGGCGCAGAAGAAGGAACGCTGGCAACTGGCCGGAGACCAGCTATTTGTCGACTTGGACTTGAGCGAAGAGAATTTGCCGCCGGGCACTCAGTTATCCATTGGTGGCGCCATCATCCAGGTGACCGACCAGCCTCACACTGGATGTAAGAAGTTTTCGGAACGCTTTGGGGTGGATGCGCTGAAGTTTGTCAGCACTCCGCTGGCGAAAGAGATTAAACTGCGGGGCATCAACGCCAAGGTGGTTCAACCCGGCGCGATCAAGCCCGGGGATACGGTCAAGAAGCTTTAAGCGGCAGACCATTGCTCGGCAGTCGTTGAGAGAGCAACCAATACGCCTTCTCCCTTGATGGGAGAAGGCTGGGATGAGGGTGAATCCCCTCACCTCAATCCTCTCCCACAAGGGGAGAGGACGCCTACACCAGGACGTAGCTACACCTCAACGCTGACCTCGTACTCTTCCCGGACCGGCGGCTCCACAGCAATGGCATTTACGTAACCGGGATGTACCGGGGCCGACATGTCGTGCCCAATATCCCACAGGATCATTGCGATGAGCTTGTGGGATATTAGATCGGTTAACACCAGACCACCGGCGAAGCCTTTACGGGTTTTCATTTCTGGCATCGTCGAATCCCGAAATATGCGGAGAGACTCGTTCATCTTGTCGGCATCAATCTGACGATAGTTTACTCTCGCGTACATGGCGGCCCCCTTCAAGCTTACTTCGTCACCCGGTTTAGCTACTTTGTGCTGATACCCTAAACCTCCAGCGGCGTGTCCTCGCGGTTGGCCCACTCGCCCATTGAACCATCGTAGTTCTTGGCCCGGTCGTAGCCCAGCAGCTTCAGCAGAAACGTTCCGTGCGCCGCACGGATGCCGCCCTGTCAATAAGCGAAGACCGCCTTGTCGGGAGTAATGCCCTGCTCGGCCAGCATGCGCCGGACTTGGTCAGCAGGCTTGAAACGGTGAGTGTCCCGGTCCATCAGGTTGAACCACTCCAGGTGCACTGCGCCGGGGACATGGCCCACCCGTTTGTTGCCCCGACTATTGCTGCCGTCGTACTCGCCGTTGCTGCGCACGTCCCAGACCACGGTGTCGGAAAGACTGCACGCTGCCTTTAGCTCGTCCACCTTGACCATGATCGAGTCATTGACCCTGGGGGTGAATTTGACGCTGGCCGGTGCCTTGGGACGCTCAAAGCTAATGGCGCGGCCTTCCTGCACCCAGCGACGCCAGCCGCCGTCCAGGATTTTGACGTTGGCGTGGCCGTAGTAGTTCAGCGCCCACCAGAGACGGGCGGAGTAGAGGCTCTGGTTGTTGTCGTAGGCGATGACCAGGGTGTCGTCGCCAATGCCCAGGTTCTGGCACATAACCGCGAACTTGTCCGGCGGCAAGATATACAACCGCCCGCTGTCCGGGTCTTTCTCGTAGTTGTCGGGCACCATCACCGCACCGGCGATGTGTCCTCGCAGATAGGCCGCTTCTACATCGGTATCCACGACCACCACGTTGGGATCATCTTTGTGGGCTTCCACCCACTGGGCGTCCACCAGAAACTCTGGATGAGAGTAGCCGTTTCCCGTTGTCATAGCTCCTCCTGTAAGGTTGCGCTCCCTCTCCCTCGATGGGAGAGGGTTGGGGTGAGGGTGACTGCCCCCTCCCTCTAGCCCCCTCCCCTGGTGGGAGGGAGCACTTTCTCCGCTCATGTTTCGACAAGCTCACCATGAACGGTACAGCTACCGTCCTTCGACAGACTCAGGATGAGCGGAGTTAACTCACCTGGTACTGCTTGATGGTGTCCTGGCTAAACTTCAACCCCAGACCCGGTTTGTCGGGCACCACCATCTGGCCGTTTTCGATGGCGGGAGTCTCCTCGTAGAGCCGCAACGTCCAGGGCATGTACTCCACCGTCAGACCGTTGGGAATGGCGGCGATGTTGTGCACCTGAATCTCCGGCACCAGGTGGCTGACCACCGGCAGGTTGAAGGCCTCGGCCATGCCCGCCACCTTGCGGAACTGGGTGATGCCGCCCACCCGCAACAGGTCGATCATCACGATGTCCACCGAACGGTGCTCCAGCATGTGCCGAAATGGCCGGATGCCGTAGACGTACTCCCCAGCGGCGATGGGCGTGGTCAGCGAGTCGGCCACCCGGGCCAGACCCTGATAGTCGTCGCGGGCCACCACGTCCTCCAGCCAGAACAGGTGGTACTCCTCGACCCGCTGGCCAATATCGATGGCCTGGTTAACGTTCCAGAGCTGGTTGATATCGCACATCAGGTCAATATCCGGGCCAATGGCGTCACGCAAAGTGCGGATGCGGGCCACCTCGCGCTGGGCAGTCGGCTCGGCGCCCATCTGCGTCTTCATCTGCCGGAAGCCCATCTCCACCAGCCGGGGGCCAGCCTCGGCCAGATATTCCAGGTTCATGGGACGCATCAGCGCGCCGCTGGCGTAGGTGTTCACCCGGTCGCGGTGGCCGCCCAGCAGGGAGCACACCGACTGATTAAGGGCCTTGCCCTTGATGTCCCACAAAGCGATGTCGATGGCCGATATCGCCAGGGTGAAGATGCCCTCCGGGCCAGCGCTGCCCGCGGCCAGACGCAGCTTGTCGGATATCGCCTCCACTTGCAGCGGGTCTTCGCCGACTATCAATTCGCAGAGGTTGTCCACCGCGGTGCGCAGGGCCGGGGTCAGCGGGCCGCCGAAGAAGGTGACGCCGATGCCCTGCAAGCCTTCATCGGTGTCCAATTCCAGGGTGACAAACTCTCTGGTGCCGGGCTGGTCTATGCCGACCACCAGAGGATTGTCGGCCGGGGTCTGCAACACCCGGGTCGTCCATTTGGTTATTTTCATGGTTCTGCTCCTTTGATTAAACCCTCACTCTGAGGGAGCCTAAAACACGACAGTTTTATTGAAAGGCATCCTCTCCCCTTGTGGGAGAGGACTGAGGAGAGGGGTATCACCCTCATCCCAACCTTCTCCCATCAAGGGGGCCTTGCCTCAAAATTGCCAGTTGCCCCAAAATTCGAGCATCTGCCTCAAAATTCCAGCGAGGTGAAGGCTATGATTGATTGTGCTTCTACCTTTTTAGCTGAAATATTCTTCATGGTTATTAGTTTCTTATTCATTGGGTTGACAGCTCAGGCATGGTTTGAAGAAAGCCGCATGCGGCGGCGACTAAACCAACTGCAAGCAAAGCTAGAGCAATCCCCCAATGAAAACCCATTCCTTTAATAAGCGAAGCGACACCTAACGAGAAGGCTGAAATTATGAAAGGTATCCAATCACTCCAATAAATTGGGAACCACTTACCAATGATGAACGCAATCCCAAAAGAAGCTAATACCAGAATCGCACCAGAACTTATCTGGAAGTTATTCGTGTTGTTCACTGGCTTGATTCCTCGTTATTAGCCTTTCGTAATTTGCGGCGAATAAAGATAGCGACTATCCAGCAAACAAAAGTGGTTATCTCGACGCCACCAATCATCAGCTCAATTACAAATAGATAACTGAATCCTGTTAGTGCTAATAGAGTAAATGGAAGTCTCACGAACCAAGAAACCAAGAATATTCGGCCCCAGGGCATATGCGCGAAAGTGACCATAAAGGCACCCCTTTAGAAGATTTTCCATGAAAGTTCCACGTTCAAATCCATGCAGAGGGCATCAGTGTGACCATTGCCGATGTTGCCGTGAAGGGCGATGTTGCGGCCAATTCTACCATAGTTTAGGGTGAGATTAGGGGCTTCATCCCCATCCCAACCTGAGCTTGGCCAAGGATGGGCGGAATCCCCTACCTCGGTGCTTAGGCATCATGACGAAATAAATGGTTCACGTGTGAGACTTCCCAAATAGGGTTACAGCTAACGATTGCATCAGTTATTTCGTCATG
>MUCJ01000041.1 GCA_002816715.1 SAR202 cluster bacterium Casp-Chloro-G3
CCAGCCACTGGAAGTCCCTGGTGAACTGGAACCCGCCCGCCGTATAGTCATACCGAGCGAATATCGCAATCGAAAGAACCAGGGTGATGAACGAGACCAGAATGGCGAAGTACCAGGCATCCTTGGGCCGGTCTTTAGCAATAAACATGGAAATCAGCGCGCCCACTAGCGGCACGACAATCACCATAAACAGTGCAGTTTGATCGAAAGCGTTCATTTACTCAGCTTGCCGACTGCATCCACCAGACTAGGGCCAGCACGATGGCGCCCAGGGTCATGGCCAGCGCATAGCTGTACACGTGGCCGGTTACGTGCAATCGCAGAGTCACTCCCAAGTGCCGAACCAGGTTCGCCGGGCCGTTCACCGCCACATCGTTAACCACCGCCCGGTCGAAGAAACCAATGAAGGCCGCCAGCGTCAGGACCACGCGGTCAATGACAAACTGGTAAAGCTCGTCGATGTAGTACTTGTTCTCAGCCAGACTGACCGGCCACGACAAGCGACCGCGGATACTCTCAATCGAAATTGTTTTCCTGGCGTAAATCAGGTAACCCAGGACGAAAGCAATCACCGCCAGAACCGTGGAAAGGACGCCCAACCAGACCGTAAAGTGAAAGGCCTCCGGTTCCTCAAAGAACAGGAACGTACCGATACCGTCGTAAGGCCCCGGCCAATCTAGGCTGATTAAGCCAAATCCCAGAGCCAGGATACCCAGCAAGAACATGGTGATCGCCATCGTTGGCGGCGCGTCGTGGACATGCTCATGCTCTGGCCGCAATTCACCGAAGAACACCGCGAACATCGCCCTCGCCATGTACAGCGCACTCAGGAAAGCCGTTAACAGAGTCAGCACGATAAATACCGGCGGCAGGTGGTCATTGACCGCTACCAATATTTCGTCCTTGCTCCAGAACCCGGCAAGGATGGGTATCCCGCCCAGGGATAATGCGCCAATGGAGAACAGCAAGGCAGTCAGAGGCATCACTTTGCGCAAGCCACCCATTTTTCGGATGTCCAGCTCGTCGGTGCTGTGCATCACGCTGCCCGCTCCCAGGAAAAGCAGAGCCTTGGAAAAACCGTGGGCCAATAGGTGAAAAATGGCAGCCGTATAGCCAAATGCCCCCAACGATAGCATCATCAATCCCAGATGACTGATGGTGGAAAAGGCTAGAATCCGTTTCAGGTCGGTGGAAACCAACGCTATGGTTGCAGCCCCCAGGGATGTGATCAGGCCAATGACAGCTACGACCATCAGCGCATCGCCGGAGGCTTCAAATATCGGGTAGACCCGGGCCACCAGGTACACACCGGCGGCGACCATCGTGGCCGCGTGGATCAGCGCGCTAACCGGCGTCGGGCCTTCCATCGCATCGGGCAGCCAGACGTGCAGCGGGAACTGGGCCGACTTGCCCGCGGCTCCGGCGAATAACAGCAATGCCACCACCGTGGCCATCCCCTGGCTGATCACGCCACTGTGCACCGCCTCAAAAGCGGCGGTCATGCTGAAGCTGCCCACCTCACGCCAGATTAACAAGATGCCAATCAGCAGACCCACGTCGCCAATGCGGGTGACAATGAAGGCTTTCTTGGCGGCCTCCCGCGCGGCGGGACGCTCAAACCAGAACCCAATCAACAAATACGAACACAATCCCACCAATTCCCAGGCAACATATAACAGCAGGAAGTTATCCGCCAACGCCAGAGTCAGCATCGCCGCGATGAAGAGCGCGTGGAAGGCATAGTACCAACTGAAGCGCGAGTCGCCGTGCATGTATCCCAGGGAATACACCTGCACCATTAGGGCCACAAAGGTAATCAACCCCAGCATGACCAGGGTCAGCGGGTCAATCAGAATCCCCCAGTTCAGGTGGATTCTTTCATCGACATCGCTGGACAGGCCGGGCAGGCCAGCCTGGAACCAGGTGCGCTCATATTCGCAGGTCAGGGTGCCGGTATAATCACTGGTAGAGCAACCTTCTGTGTCTGGGGACGCTCCCAACCACCCTATAAATACGAAGCAAAAGAGGGCGAACCCACCGGCAATAGCCAGAATCGCCAGCGGCGAACCTTTACCCGGCAGATATTTGCCAAAGAGGATAATCAGCGGCACCGCCGCGAAGCTGAAAACAGGTATTAGCCAGGCCCATTCCATGCTAGGCTGCTACCTCGATGGGGGTACCGATACCCACAGATTGACCGTGGGGTTCACCTTCGTCCCAACCTTCTCCCACCAAGGTAGGAAGAGTTAGTTTCAGGCCCTGCAAACTTTCTTGCTTCACAATTACCATTTCATCAGATTCATTTCGTCCACGTCCACCGTACCGCGGTTTCGGTGCATCCGAAGGATAATAGCTATTGCCAAGCCCAATTCAGCGGCGGCGATGGTAATGACGAATATAGCGATGATCTGTCCATCAAAATTAACGAAGCCGCCGATACCTTCCAGGTGTGAAGCCGCCGCGATCAGGTTGATGTTCACCGCGTTGAGCATCAACTCGATGGACATGATAATCAGCACAGCACTGCGCCGGGCCATCACCCCGTAAAGGCCAATCACAAACAGGGCCGCACTCAATAGTTGAAAGTAAACCAAGGGTGTCATTGTTAGCCCTCCCCTCCGTTGCCGGTGCGCGCGATTATAATCGCCCCAATCAGGGCCACCAGCAAAACTAACGACGCGACTTCAAAGGGTATGGCCCACCGAGTGAAAAGCGAGTTGGCCAGTTCCGTGAATTCTGGGCTTTGCGCGGTGGTGCCCGTCGGCGGATTAGTCCAGAAAGCTGTTCCCAACACCACACCCAGGGCCAGGGCCGCTACCGCCGCCAAAGGCCACTGTCGGTTGTCAGAAATGCGGGGGTACTCCGAGGTGCGGGTCAACATGATGGCGAACACCAGCACGATGATTATTGCCCCACCGTAAATCAGCACCTGCACCAACGCCAGGAACTCGGTGAATAGAATCAGGTATATGCCAGCGACCGATACCAGGGATATCAACAGGAAAAGCGCGGCGTGAACCACGTTTCGGGTTAGCACCACCCCCAGTCCGCCGAGCAACGTCGACGCCGCCAGCACTACGAAAAGCCAGGTCATACTTGGGCTACCTCGTCCCGTTGGACAGCGGGTGAGTCGGCATAGCCGCGGTTGACCGGGATATTCACCGAATAAAGAGCCGCTTTGGCGGCGGCTCCAAAATGCTCAAATTGACAAATTTCACGCAGGATATAGTTCAACGACCGAAACCCTTACTTTTTTCCCAATAGTTTGCCGACAAATCCGGGCTTACGGCCAGCGGTTGCCGGCAAATCCCCCACCGACCTCAGCAAGCTACAAGTTGCACAGGCGCAATCTTTAGGATGGGGTTTAACCTTTTCGCCACCAGATTTTCCGAACCACCGCTGCCAGACGCCCTGGCCACCCTTGGAGGTCTTCCGCTTCAAGAACCTATCGGTGCACGCGGTGCAGGTGCAGTATGCCGCATGCTTCCCAGAAAGCCTTAGCTGGCGTTCGTCTTCTCTCTTCGGCATATTATTGGGCTTAATCCGACTCTGCTTTATCTTCAGCTACCGCAGGTTCAGCTACGACGGCTTCAGTCACCACGGCGCCTGCCGGTTCTTGTCCTGCTTGAGCCGCATCCTCAGCGTCTTTCTTCTGCTTGGCCAACACCGTGGGCGGTATCCAGCCGGTTTTCTCCTGATATTTGCGCCCAACCTGCAACAGAGCGGGCAAATCGACCCGGTCGCCGTTGCGCTGATATGTGCTCATCTCATGCTCGTGGCTCATCACGATGGCATCGAAATTGCAAACTTCGACACAAATTCCACACAGTATACACCTGTTGAGGTTAATCTCGAAGAAGTCGATAATTTTCCGGCGGGAGCTTGTTCCTTCCGCCTGAGCTGGGTTGTCCTTCATTGTTGCCGACATACACTGGGTGGGACAGTTACGGATGCAGACCATGCAGCCAGTGCAAAAAGGCTCCGGCACCTTATCGTCCCAAGTCAACGCCGGAAATCCCATGAACCGGGGCTTGACCGGCGTCGGCACCGTCGGGTATTGCTGAGTTATCGGCTTGCGCAGACCTTTAACGGTAGAGGCCAGGGTGATCATTAAACCCTTGACGCTATTTAACACTGGCCAAACCTCCTCGGGAACGATTAGCCGCCCGACGCTGGGCACTTTGCTGCTCCTGCCGGGCCTTGACCACCGCTACCCGCTTGCCGGGCGCGCTCACCCGCCGGTATAGCAGATATCCAACCACCCCAAGACCCGCCAGGGACATCAAGGTCAGAGTCCAGGCTGGCCAGTCGTAGAACAGGTAGACAGCAGTGATTACTATGGTGTAGAACGCCAACGGCACCATGACCTTCCAGGCGAAGGCCATTAGCTGGTCAATGCGCAGTCGGGGAAAGGTGCCCCTAATCCAGAAAACCACCAGCACCAGGGCGAACACCTTGATCAGCAACCAGACCACCCCAGGCAGGAACGGCCCCAGCCAGCCGCCCAGGAACAACAACGATGCCAGCGTTGCTATGGCAAAGGTGTTGATGTATTCGGCCAAGAAGAACACCGCCCAGTGCGCGCCACTGTACTCCACGAAGGGGCCACCAACAACCTCGGATTCGGCGTGATAAATGTCGAAGGGAGTCCGTCCCACTTCGGCCAGTCCGGCGATGAAGAAGATCACCAGACCCAGCGGCAACACCGCCACGTAAAGCACCGGATTCTGGCTAGCGACAATGACCCGCAAGTCCAACGACTGGGCCAGCATTGCCACCGCCACGACTACCAGAATTACCGGAATTTCATAGCTGATTAATTGGGCCGCCGAGCGCAGGCCGCCCAGCACGCCGTATTTGTTGGCGGAACCCCAACCGGCCAAGACCAGACCCAGGATTCCCACCACCGCAAAAGCGGTTATGTAGAACAGTCCCAACTCCAGGTTCTTGACCACTAAGCCCTGACTGGTCGGGCTGCCTGGACTAGCGGGAATCGTCACCCAGATCATAAACGCCGAGACTACAACAATTACCGGCGCCACCCAGAAGATGGCCTTGTCCGACGCCGACGGCAAAATATCCTCTTTAATCACCAGCTTCAGCGCATCAGCAATTGGCTGCATCAGGCCCATTGGCCCGGTGCGAGTAGGCCCCAACCGACGCTGCAATCGGCCCAGCGCTTTGCGTTCCAGCCAGGTCAGAATCAGCACTACTACCGACAACACGACGAACAGAGAAAGCAAACTGGCCAGAATCCAACCTACCTCGATCAGGCTAACGGCCAGCACAATAGAGGCAAACACTAGCGGTCCACCTCGCCCAGCACAATGTCCAGTGAGCCGAGAATCACCACCGAGTCGGCCACCCAGGCATCTTTCAGCAGCCGTTTCAGGGCCGACAAATTACAAAAGGAGGGAGGGCGCACTTTCAGACGATAGGGCTTGTCGGTGCCCTGACTGACCAGGTATACGCCAATCTCACCGCGAGGGTTCTCCGCCCGCACGTACACTTCTCCGGCAGGAGGCCGGATTAAACGCCGACCCAGCGAAGAAGTAACCGGCCCCTCGGGCATTTGCTCCAGGGCCTGCTCGATGATGTGCATCGACTGGTACATCTCCTGCACCCGAACCCAATGCCGATCCCAGCAGTCGCCGTCCAGACCCACCGGCACCTCGAAGTCGAACCGGTCGTAAACCGAATAGGGCTCGGCCTTGCGCACATCGTACTCATAACCACAGCCGCGCAGACACGGGCCGGTCAGACCGTAGTCAATGGCTTCCTCGGCGGAAATTACGCCCACGTCCTTGGTTCTGGAGATGAAAATCTCGTTGAAGGTGATGATCTTGTCGCTTTCTTCAATATCTTCGGCCAGTAGAGGCAGCAACTCCCGAATCATCTGCTCAAAGTTGTCGGGCAAGTCTTCTTTCAGCCCACCGATGCGGAAGTAATTGTGCATCATCCGCGCTCCGGACACTGCCTCGAACAGGGCTTGGACCCGCTCGCGGCCCCGGAAGGCAAACATGGTGGGAGTCATTGCCCCGGCATCAAGACCAATGGTACCGACGTAGAGCAGATGACTGGCGATGCGGTTTAGCTCGCACAAAATCACCCGTACATACTCGGCCCGTTCGGGGACGGTTAAGCCCATCAGCTTTTCGACTGCCTGGCAATAGACCAACTCATTATTGAAGTTGGCGACGTAATCCAAGCGGTCGAATAATGTAATTATCTGGTGGTACTGCTCGCCTTCGCAGATTTTCTCGGAGCCACGGTGGAGATACCCAATGTGCGGCTCCACACCCAGGATTTTCTCCCCATCAATCCACAGCACCATGCGGAACACGCCGTGGGTGGACGGATGCTGCGGCCCCATGTTGAGGAGCAGTTCCACCGACTGGCCGTCGGGGTGTATTGTGCTGCTAACTTCTACCATATCGCCAAGGCAATTGCCTGCAGAGTCATTCCAAAACCTAAATGCCTGAAACCTAAATAATCGTGATCTTGGGTTCTTTGGGCGGTACCACCTGGCTGCTCATCCAGACTTCATCGTTGTCGTAAAAACCGGCCTCAATCAAGACCTCGTCCAAGATTCCCATCTCCTCGCAATCTTCCAGGTAGATGGATATTTCCCGGCGCAAAGTGTCTTTGGCCTCTTCCGGGGTGTCACCAAAACCGGTCATCACCAATTCCGGGCAGTAAGCCTGGTACGACTTGCCCAATTTGGTTTCTTCTATTTGATATATGATTCGATCCATTTATTTGTTGGTACCCAAGTTATTTATTTTACTCAAGCGCTGAGCCGGTGAACTCTAGCTGTATTTCGGTATCCTCGTCAACTCCGGGAAAGCCCGCGTCGTCCAGAGCCTGTTCCAAAGTTTCGGCGGCCTCGTGTATCTCGATCCAACCCCTTAAATTGCTAACCAATTCATCCTGGGCTTGTTCAATCGATTCACCAGAACCTTCCAGTTCAAGCCCTTCCAGTATCGCCATATACCCTTCGTCTTCTGGAATAACTTGAGCCTTTAATACTAGTTGCTCCAACTAGTCCTAAAACTCCTCATAATCGTTAAGCGGGTACTCCTTGCGTCCAGGATACCCTTCAAATTCCTCGTAGAGCAACAGGGGAGCAAGGTCGGGATGCCCATCGAAATCCACCCCAAACAGGTCGTGGGCCTCTCGCTCGTACCAATCAGCGGCTTGCCACACCGAGGTCACCGACGGCAAACTTGGGTTTTCATAGGGGACATCAGTCTTGATCACCAGCGTCTGCTCATGGGTCAGGGATTGCAAGAAGTAGACCAGCTGGAAGTACTTTTCGTAGTCCACGCAGGCAAGGCAAAGCAAGAGTTTGAAATCCAGCCGAGGATCATCCTTGGCGGTCTGACAAAGACTGGCGATACTGCCGGAATCCACCTTCAACTGCGGCAAGTCTTTCAAGACACCAGGTTGAGGGTGGAACTGCTGGAATACGTCCTCCACCAGCGCCAACAGTTCGCGGCGGGACTGACTTAGCTGGTCGAAATCGGGCGGGGACTCCTCGGGCGGGCCCTGGTTATGGTGTTGGGCCACTGCTCTTGGCGTCCTGCATAATTTTCTCTTGAAGCTTCAAAATCCCATACAGCAGGGCTTCTGGCCGAGGCGGGCAGCCCGGGACGTACACATCCACCGGGATAATGTGGTCAACGCCCATCACCACCGAGTAGGAGCGATAGTAAGGCCCGCCGTTGGTGGCGCAACTACCCATGGCGATTACCCACTTGGGTTCAGGCATTTGCTCGTACAGCAAGCGAATGGGTTCGGCCATTTTCTTGACTACCGTGCCGGCCACTATCATAACGTCGGACTGACGGGGCGACGGCCAGGTCACCACGCCAAACCGGTCAAAGTCATGGTGGGCCATGTAGGTGGATATCATTTCAATGGCGCAACAAGCGAGTCCAAAACTCAACGTCCAGAGAGAAGACTTACGCGCCATTCCGAAAAGCTGGTCTTTGGTAGTGGTTATCACGCCGGGGACTCTGCCAGTGATGGCTTGGTCCAACAAGCTGGGTGCTGGCCGATTCCCCTGACCCAGAATTATTTCTGCCATTCAAGGACTCCCTTTCTCCAGCCGTAGATGATAGCGAAGAACAACACGCCCAGGAATAGCATCATGGCGTAGAAAGGCACGGAGTTACCCAGGTCTCTCTGCTCCAAGAAGATGACCGCCCACGGGAACAAGAAGACGGCTTCGACATCAAAGATCAAGAAAAGAATGGCGAAGATGTAGAACCGGATGTTGATATTGGACCATGCAAACGGTGTTGCCGGGATGCCGCACTCGTAGGTGGTGAGTTTGACGTCCGAGTGCCGACGTGAAGATAGCATTCTTGAGGCGGCAAACATGCCACCGATAGCCAGCACGCCCACCACGGCGGAAAGCGCAACCGCAGTCCAGTTACTGGCGAAAACGTTGGGGTCGAAGGCTTGTAATGTCACGCCGATTGGTGGCGTCATACTCTAAATTCGTAAATGTGTAATTTCATAATTTGCAGGGAGTGATTTGCCGCAATCTTAACATCGGGCCGAATCTAGTGTCAACGTGAGTTGAACGTAGTTCCTGGGCGTCTTTGTTTGATCGGTTCGGGAGAGTAGAGGAGCGCACTGGAGTTTGCTCCTGGTCAAACACACAGGTCTACCCCTACATAAGGAATGTGTGGCTCCATGAGAAATAAATGATACTGGTCTAAGTCCGCTAGCACCCAAGGCTAACTCTGAGCGCGCAATTCGGTCGAGGAAATATCCACCCGGAAACTGGATTCGGGAATGGCCTGGAACATCGGATGGAAGCCCTGCGGAATCGGCACATCCGCCAGCCCCATGAATCTGCCGTGGTCCTGCCGCCCCGCAACCAGGAATCGGCAGCCACCGGCCCACATCTCGGCCAGCGCGGTAAGCATATCAACCTCGCTGCCGCCATAGTACCGGGGGTCAACCAATCGCACCGCCGTGTCCCAGCCAACGACAAATGTCGACCCGGGAAACAGTTGCGACTTCTTGTAAAATGTTTCCGCCCGGGTCAATACCACCTTTCCCTGGCCCTGAAACTGGCCTACCCGTCTCAGGATTTCTGCTTCTTCCAGCGCCGGCTTGTCAACGTTGATCACTGAGATTTCAAAGACAACCTCAGCGTTGAGCATCTCCGACACTACTCGGGCCAGAGTCTGGTGACCGCGGTGCAGCGGGCTGAAGGAGCCCGGGAAAATAATAGCACGGTTGCTCTTACCGTCCCTTCTAACGAGGCTTTCTTCGGAGACCATTCTGCCATCGGGATAAACCGTCAGGTGACCAATATCCCCAGAAATTAGCCGCTGAATCGGGGGTGGGTGAGCAATGATGTCCTTCTGGGGATGTTCCTTGCTGGTCAACCCTATCGGGAGGTCTGCCTCAATGCCATAGGACTGGGCCAACGCCAGCAACAATAACCGGCTCACCAACTCCTCTTCCCCGTCCCGCCCACGGGCGCCTTTTTCCAGTACCAGTTCGTATTGCAGCAGCCGGTTCTCATCCCAGGTTGCGATGAAACACCGATGGTCACCGCGCTTGGTGCGGTCGGTGGCGATAGTAGCGGTACAGGCGACACCCACCACCGGAGAGTCGTCCTCGCGCAGTTGCACCCCCCGACGGTAGGCTGCTTTTGCCATATCCCGCGCCGTCTGAGACGACACATACTGCTCCGGTTCGACGCCCAAAAAATCAATCAGGGACAGGCGTCCGTAAGGCACTAGCGTTTCCAGAATCGTTCGGGACGCGCCAGACACCCCCAAAAGCCAGGCAATTGCATGACTGCCCGCACCCGCCACCACAATAACTGACTTGTGGGGAGTCGCGTGAATTTTTTCGATCAGGGAATTAAGCTCATTCACAGGAGGTCACGCATACTAAATCACGCACGCCCAGTCTCGTTGGCCGGGTCCATTGCTGGGATTCCTTGGTCGGTTTCCTTGCTCGGGTTCCAGGGTGTGTAATCGATTTGATCCATGAGATGAGTAGACTTCTGGATCTGCTCTGCAATCTTGGCGTCCCATTCCTGGTTCCACGCGGCGGGTATCATCCGGCGGGCCTCGGGCCACCAGAGAGGTTCGCTCTCGCTAACCGTCCCGCCGTCAACCACCTCGCCCAAGAAGCAGGTCATATCGCCGCCATCCATTGCGTTAATTACCCGGCAGTCCAGATAGCCCCAACAGTTCTGCAGGATTGGGCTGCCAGTTAGGCCACTTCTGTGAGCGACTTCTGACAACTTGTCCCCATCAAGACCGCTAACCAGCCCGAAGTCTTTAATCAACTGAAGCTGGTCTGGCCGCAGGAAATTCAGCGCCAAGGCTCCACTGTGCTGGATCAACTCCCAACTGTAGTTCGCTTTGTAAATTTGGATCACCACTCTCGGCTTCTCCGGGACAACCGAGGCCGCCCCGACCGAGACCGCAATTTGGGCGTTGGTCTTGCCTTGCCACTGACTGGTGACCGCCACAATCGGCGACCACAGTTGGCCCATCATCGCCGAAATAGGTGCAGAATCCACTTGTCTCCCTTCCGCCAGTCATCGGCTGGAATCGCCTGATTAGATGATCACCGAGTTTAGCATTCCTGGTGATCTGGGTCTACTCAGACGCAGACAAAATCGTTCACGAATTTTTCACACCTATCCTATTTCATTATGTTAATGTTGTTCATGAATAAACGGTGGTTTATAAAGGGAACAATATCCCTTCACATTATTCCTTCAGAGATTAGTAACCCGGTTCAGCCTAACAACCAGATTGAGACGACCAAAGGGGCAGAGTATACATATGTCCAGAGGCCGCAAGACCAATCTCAGCATTCAACTGACCCCAGCAGAACGCACAGTGTTGGAGTCTTGGCAACGTTCAACCAGCATCCGAGCCGGCCTGGTCAGAAGAGGCCATATAATACTAATGCTGGCCGATGGCGAATCGATTTCTCATATTGCCCGTACGGTGAGCATACGACGCCGGTTCATTTACAAATGGGTAGAGCGCTTCAGCGAGCAGCGGCTAGCCGGGCTGGTGGACAAACCCGGTAGAGGCAAAGCTGCTGCCACAACAGCGGTAGCAGTTAACCCCAAGCAGGACTTGGTGGCCGATTCCACCATCAGCCGTTAAATATTAGCTCCCACATGATAACTCCTACCAATCAGGCGAGTGTTCCTCAGCGTTGTTGTTGGTTAGACGCTGCTGATTGCTTCCGTCAGCATCCGTCACGAAAATTTCCCCCGGCCCATAGAGATACGAGACAAAGGCGATTTTCCGGCCATCCGGCGACCAGACCGGGTCGAGATCGTCCTGTCGATTGTTGGTCAGCCGTTGTTGTCTAGCCCCGTCGGCACGCATGGTGTAAATTTCGGCGTTACCGTCGCGGTAAGAAACGAAGGCCAGCAATTTGCTGTCCGGAGACCAGTCCGGAGACGCGTCCGACTCAGGCACTTGGGTCAGACGTAATTCTTGAACCGGGTCACGCCACGTACCCGGGTTAGATTTTGCCACTAAATAGATATCTACATTGTCATCTTTAGTGCGTACGAAGGCGATTCGCTCTCCATCGGGAGACCAAACAGCTTCGGTGTCCCTCCCCTGAGTCAACTGGATCAGGTTAACGCCGCTGGGATTTCGCAGCCACAAGCCTGGCTCCGAGTTAGCGTCGGTGGCGTAGAACACCAGCCACTCCCCATCGGGAGACCAATCTCCCAAGCGGTCTTGCGCCTGGTTGAAAGTGATTCGGGTGGGATTGCCGCGATTGGGTTCCAGCACATACAGCTCCGGGTTACTCGCTCCAGAAATACTCTCACGCTGAGACACAAAGGCCAGCCGGTCGCCGTTGGGAGACCATGCCGCGCTGTCGTTCGCGTTGATGCGCTCGCCCCGGGTCAAACGAGTCTTTGCCTCGCCATTGCGGTTGATTTGATTGATCTCCAGGTTGCGGGACTCATCGGTCAGGTAAGCGATTTTTTCTCGGTCGTCAGACCAAATCGGGCTGAAATCCTGCGCACTGTTATTGGTAAGCTGGATGGCGTTACCGCTACCCATATCCAGCAGAAATATTTCCTGGTCACCATCAGATTCAGAAACAAAGATGATCTGCTGTTCAGTAGATGAAGAGCATGCCATCAGCAATAACACAAACCATGCCAGCCCTACCAAAGTAATCCAATAGAAGGCTTTTTTCCAGACTGATTGCATTCTTTCACCCATGAACCCACCCATGAAACCGTTTATCGCCCATACGCCGGGGCATTATCAACATGGAGACTCTCCACTAAGGGCGATTATAGTTAAACCTACTGTACCCATCCCTTCACCGTATTTTCCATTTGTCAGCAAATAGTGCAAGTTTGCAAGTGGCGGTTATTCTTGACAACCTGTCGGGGCTTCTTTAGCATCATTTTAACTTGAGCGTGAACTTGAACGAAGATTGCTCAAATTTGGCGAGGGTGGAGGTGTTTTTATGAAAGCCCTGATTGGAGCGAAACTAATTGACGGCACCGGTGGCCCGGTGATTGACGATGCCACGGTGCTCATTGACGAGCCGCACATCGTCGAGGCTGGCCCCCGGGCGGCGGTGATGATTCCCGCCGATACTGAAATCATCGATGTGTCAGGCATGACCTTGATGCCCGGGCTGATCGACTGCCACGACCACCTGGCCTCCAAAGGCTACGATTTGGCCAGCCGTTGGGGACTGAATGAACCTATATCGCTGCGGCATTTGCGCACCGCCTATGTCCTGGCCCAAACGCTGGCCGCCGGATACACTTGTGTGCGTGACGCTGGGGGCTTGGATGTTGGATTCAAGATGGCGGTGGAAGAAGGGCTATACCCGGGGCCAAGGCTGGTCAACTCCATCAGCATCATATCTCCCACCGGCGGTCTGGACGACCGGGTTAGCGGCTCAGGACATGCCCACGCGCATAACGACCCCCGGCTGCCTTCTGGAGTCGCCGACGGGGTGGACGCCGTGCGTACGAAAGTTCGTGAAATGGTCCGGGTCGGCGCCGACGTGATCAAGTTCGCCACCACCGGCGGCGCTAGTTCCCGGCCGGGACACGGCCCCAAAGACATCGAATACACGCCCGAGGAGGTCAAGGCGCTGGTGGCCGAGGCTCGCTCGCTGGGCCGCAACACCATGTGCCATGCCGTGGGTGGTCAGGGACTGCGGAACGCAATTGAAGCTGGCGTCGGCTCAATTGAGCACGGGTGCTATCTGGCCGAAGACCCAGACCTGGCCAAAATGATGGCCGACCAGGGTATTTTTCTGGTGCCCACCTTTGAAGTCTACGAGTATCATTCCACGGTCAGCGCGCCGCACATGCAGGAACGGGCCAGGTCTTTAATGGAGATTCATAGAGAGAGCATGCATCAGGCCCTGGCCGCTGGCGTCAAAGTGGTGGCCGGAACTGACGCGGGCGGTTTTGTCCACGGCGACAATGCCCGCGAGATCGAACTGCTGGTAGAACGGGGAATGTCCCCAATGCAAGCAATTCAGGCCGCCACCGGCTGGGCCGCCGAATGTGTTGGTCTGGACAAAGAAATCGGCACCATTCAGAAGGGCAAGCTAGCCGACTTGCTGGTGCTGGACGGCGACCCGCTCAAAGACATCACCATTGTCCGAGACCAGGACCGAATGATGCTGGTTATGAAGGGCGGTCAAGTCTTTGTTGACCTGCTGCCGATGGGAGAGCCTCTGGCGGTGTAGGCCAAAAAGCAGATTGCCGCCAACCAATCTATAGACCTACCGGTTCCCTGCTGTATCATGCAAACATGAAGTTTCACGTACTAACCCTGTTCCCAGAGGCTTTCTCTGGCCCTATGCAACACAGCATGTTGGGCCGCGCTCAGGAACGGGGGTTGATCTCGATACAGCTAACCGACATTCGTGACCATGCCCACGATGCCCACAACACTGCCGACGATTACCAATTTGGCGGCGGTTTCGGCATGGTGATGAAGCCAGAGCCAATATTTGAGGCCGTGGAGGATGTATTGTCCTCCCGTTCCCAAGAGGAGCGTCGGGACATACCAGTGATCCTGATGTCACCCCAGGGTGAAACCCTCGATCAAGAGATGGTTGAAGAGTTAGCCCACGAAGGTGAATTGGTTCTGATTTGCGGCCATTACGCGGGCGTGGACGAACGGGTCCGAGAACACTTGATCACCCGAGAAGTGAGCATCGGCGACTACGTGCTCACCGGCGGCGAGTTGGCGGCTATGGTGCTGATCGACGCGGTGTCCCGGTTTATCGACGGCGTGGTTGGCTCTCAGGAAAACGTTCTGGAGGACTCAATCACCTGCGGGCTGCTGCAACACCCGCTGTACACCCGTCCGGCTGATTTTCGCGAGTTCTCAGTGCCGGAAATCCTCCGCTCTGGGCATCACGCCGAGATCGAGCGGTGGCGGCGGCTTCAATCGCTTCGGATAACCCTGGAGAAGCGCCCCGACTTGCTGTCCACCGCTGATCTTACGTTAAATGACCTGGCGTTCCTGCAATCGCTGGGATGGCCCCCGCCGGAATCCCCGGAATAAGCAGGACTATGCCCAGATCCGATTTCAAATTCCATACTGTGGTCAGGGTGCGCTGGATGGACTGCGACGCCCAGGGTATTGTCTTCAATGGCGCGTACATGGGCTACCTGGAAATCGCCCAGGCCGAATACTTCCGCACCCTGGGGTTCAGCATCTACAAGATTGCGCAGCGAGGATACTTTGACAGCGCGGTGGTCAAGGCCACCCTGGAATTCAAAGCCCCGGCCCGTATCGACGAACTGTTGGAACTGCACGCCCGGGTCTCCCGCATTGGCAACACCAGCCTGACCCTTGACGTGGAGATTTACCAGCCGGACTCGGAGAGGCTGCTCAGCGCAATCCAAGCGGTGTACGTGGGCTTTTACCCGGAGACTCTGGCTACCCGACCGGTGCCGGGGGAGATTCGCGCTCTAGTAGGCCATTTTGAGGCTAGCGGAGAGATTCTGCCTTTGGCGGAGTTCCCGGCGCTGGCTGAAGCGGCAACTTAGAATCGCTTCGCTCGGCGTAGCAGAGAGGCCTTGGCAGAGGGATAAAAGTCCGAAGAGGAAGAAAGCGGCGGTTAGGCCATGAATACCGGGGCCTCATCTCGATTGACCCGATTTTCATTTTGCATGCTCTGTCGTAGGAATTTGGGCAAGCTGAACATATTGGTGTGAGATTCGCCGTCATAGAACTTTAGCGGCTTGTTCACCCGCTGGGCGATTAATCCGTCCAATTTTTCTGGTTCATCAAGTTTGGGCAACTCGGCATCCGACGCGATGTTAAAGCCCCACAATGTTTGGAATGCCGGGATGTGAACTTGACATCCTCTAACATTATTGAACACTCCCTGGAGAGTGTTGTGTATCGTCGTAAAGCATTCCTGGTGCGCCAGCAAGCCAGCCGGGCCAGACTGAGTCACCAGAATGCCGCCAGGATTCAACTTTGACTTGGCAATTCGGTAATACTGGTCGGTGTAGAGCAGATATGCGGTGCCGCCCTCCAGGGGATCAACCAAGTCCATAACCATCACGTCGAACTGCTGGGGGCAATTCTCCAGGTAGGCCCGGGCATCCTGATGCAGTAGTTCCACCCGCGGATCGTCGAAGCTGCCCTGGTGGTGTTGGGGTAAATAGCGGCGGCACAAGTCCACCACCTCCTGGTCCAAGTCCAGCATTACCACCCGCTCCACAGATTTATGAGACAGCACCTCTCTAAGAGTGCCGCCCTCCCCGCCGCCGCCAATAAACACCGTGCGAGGTTGCGGGTGCATCAGCATAGCGGGTTGCACCAACCCTTCATGGTAGATGTGCTCATCCCTCTCGGTAGACTGGGTCTTGCCGTCCAGCACCAGGCTGCGTCCAAAGACCACCGACTCCAGAACTTCCACGTTCTGATACTCGGTTTTACCGGAGTAGAGCACCTTTTGCACCCGGAGCATCATCACCAGATCGGGGAAGACAGTTTCCAGATACCATTTGCCAGATATTTCGTCCATTACTTCTTCAACCAGCTTGACTAGTGGGAAGTCGCCTTGATCAACAGACCGCGAGGGACTTCGGTTATATCCTGGTCTTTGGACTCCAGCCGCTCAATCAAAATTTCGGCAGCCTCCATCGGATGGAACGACGACCCGCAGGTGAATATGTCTGCCGCCGCGTAACCGTACTCAGGCCAAGTGTGTATAGAGATATGAGACTCAGCAATAGACAGGATACCGGTTACACCTTGGGGACTGAATTGGTGAAACGACTCACCGACCACGTGGGCGCCGATGTCTTCGGCGGCTTGTAGCATAGAAGTGCGGACATATTCCAGATCATTAAGAAGCTGGGGGTTACATTCTTTCAGTTCCAGCAGAACATGCTTTCCTAGTACATTCAATCACCCGCCCTCCAATTAGATTGGGATAGCCCTGAATTCGGCAAGACACCAATTGTATATGCACAGTAGTAGGGAAGCAAGACCCAATCGTTCCCATTTGCCCCGTGCATATCCGAGACAACAATGAGCACACCAACGACTGCCAATATACACCGATAGAACCCAGGTAGAATGCACCCCAAATTAAACTAATGCGCCGGAAGCATTGGCCCGACACGCGACCATTGACTGACGGTAGCCGCCTCGATACAATCAGAGGCACTTTATGGCCCGCTTGTTTGACCTCCACATCCACACCACCAAGGGAAGCGCTGACAGCAGCCTCTCCCCGGAAGACCTGATTCTTGAAGCTGAACGGCTTGGCCTGCGCGGACTTTGCATCACCGAGCACAGCGGCCCCTGGGATCGGCACGAATTTGAGCGGTTCGCCAGCCGCCACAATGTGGTCTTAGTACGAGCAATGGAAGCGGACACCGACCTGGGCCATATGCTGGCTTTTGGGATTGACCGCTATCAGTCGGGGTTCAACAAAGCTGAGGAACTCTGCCGGGCGGCCAACGCCGTCGGTGGGTTCGTAGTCAGCGCCCATCCCTTCCGGGGCGTGCTGGGACAACACATGCGGGAGCGTCCCTACCTTTATCGAACTCAGCCCGACCCACTGCCCAAGGTACCCAGCGACGCGCTAGACCACCCGGTGTTCAAGCTGGCCCACGCGGTTGAGGTCGCCAACGGCGGCACCTCCGATGATGAAAATCGCTTTGCCATGCAGGTAGCCGGACTACTGAAAATTCCTTTGACCGGCGGCAGCGATGCCCATTCCACCCACGGCTTGGGCAAGTTCGTGACCGCCTTTCGGGATGAAATTAACACTGAGGCTGAGTTTCTGAAAGGTCTGCACAGCGGGACATTCTATCCGGCGGTTGGCCTTCGTGAAGGTAACCTGCGGCCCTATACCGGGTAGTGAGTACTTGGAGTTCACAGCTGGCTTAAACCGCCACGTATACAGCGGTGGATTGTTGAAATCCGGGACTTAAGAATCTATCTCAAAACTCTGGGTATTATACTCTGAGTATTTCTGGGAAATAATCCTTCGACAAGCTCAGGATGAGCGGATTAGGGAGCCAGCCCCCGCTCGTATTGAGCCTGTCGCACCACGTTTTGAGATAATTACTAAGCCAGCCTGAGAATCCTCTTTGGGAATACTTGGGAGCACAAAATAATAAACGCGGAATTTCCGCCCGGACGGGTTTAGGGAAGGTGGTGGGCTATGTTCATGGACCAAGCATTAATATCTGAGCAAGTTGTTGACCGGATCTTTGTTGCTCTCGACCTGGAAACCACCGGTCTCGATTCGAATCGGGACTCGATCATCGAGATTGGTGCGGTCAAGTTCCAAGACGACCAGGTTATTGACACCTTCCAGACCTTCGTTAATCCGGGACGAAACATCCCTGAATTCATCCAGCGTCTGACCGGAATATCTCCCGACCGGGTGAAACGGGCGCCAAATTTTAACGCGGTGATGGATGATCTAGAGTCATTTCTGGAAGGACATCCAATTGTGGGTCACAACATTGCCTTCGACTTGAAGTTTCTAGACTCCCACGGCTTGACTCTCGCCAATCCTAGCCACGACACCTGGGATTTAGCCTCAGTTTTCCTGCCCACCACCAATGAATACTCGCTAAGGTACCTGGCCAAGCTGCTGGGTGCGGAGCACACCAATCCCCACCGCGCCCTGGATGACGCCCAGGCAACGCGTGAGGTGTTTGTCAGCCTGTTGCGCCAAGCATCGGAACTGGATCCGGGACTGCTGGCCCACATCACCAATCTTTCCAACCGTAGCCGCTGGGCAATGGCCTCGCTCTTAGCCGGAGTCGAAGGTAAAAATGGAAACGGGAATGGCACCTCGGCCTTTGGGTTAACCGGACTGAACCTGGAATACCTATCAACTCGCCTGGGACGCCCCGAACGACGGCGCTTCGACACAGAACTGGCCCACCTGGATGAAAAGAAAATCACCAACCTCCTGGAAGCCGACGGCCCCTTCTCCAAAGTTTTTCCAGGGTTCGAGCACCGCCCGGAGCAGTTGGAGATGCTTTCCAAAGTCACTGAGGCGATCTACCAGGGTCACCATCTGGTGGTAGAAGGCGGCACCGGCGTGGGCAAATCAATGGCCTACCTTTTACCCGCTGCCATCTTCGCCGCGTCCAAGGGGCAGCGCGTGGTGATTTCCACCAACACCATCAACCTGCAAGAGCAGTTGATGCGCAAAGACATTCCGGCGGTGATAGAGGTGCTGGAAGGCGCAGGACTGGTCAAAGAAGGCTTGATTCAGGCAGCGCTCCTGAAAGGCCGGGGCAATTACCTGTGCCTGCACCGTTGGGGATACCTGGCCCGCAGCGAAAACCCGTCGGTGGACGACGCCAGGCTGCTGGGTAAGACCTCGGTGTGGCTTCAGGAAACTACCACTGGTGACCGCAGCGAGATCAACCTTTCTGGTCGAGACGCTTTTACCTGGAGCAAAGTCTCGGCGGGAGACAAAGGCTGGTGTCCCGGTCTTAGAAACGGCGGCCCCTGCTTCTTGCGCAGCGCCCGTGAAAAAGCCGATCAGGCGCACATTGTGGTGGTGAACCACGCTCTGCTGCTGTCCGACCTGATGCACGGCGGCAGCCTCATCCCCGACTACCAGTACTTGATTATTGACGAGGCCCACAATCTGGAAGAGGAAGCCACCAAGCAATTTGGCTTCGAGATTACTCCAGAGCGACTCCAAGACGAGCTTGAGCCGCTCTCCCGCCTGACCACTCAGGTGCGGGTTGCTCTCAGCACTGAGGACCTGGCATCGGTAGCCCGGCAAAACGGCGACCGGTCGGTGGCCGATATCGAGTCGCTGGTGCCCCACCTGCGGGAACTCTGGGCGCGCTTGTGGAGTGAGACCGAGCGGTTTCTGGAATCCCAGCGTTCCGGTGGCGGTGGCGACAATTCTCAGTTGCTGATTACAACGCCAATGCGAAACCAGAAGTCTTGGGCCGACCTGACCCTGGCCTGGGAAAACCTGGACGTTACCCTGGGACAGGCGATCAACCGTATCGCCCAGGTTCAACGTTTTCTTGAGGGAGCTAACCTACCCGCCGTTGGCGACTCGGACACGCTGACAATGGAAGCCGCCAATATCCAGGAGGCCTTCAGCCAGCTCCGGGTGAACATGTCTTCGGTGATTGGCACCTCCGACGAGCAAAGCATAATTTGGATCGCCCGTGACCAGTATAAGAATAATGATGTATCGCTACACGCCGCTCCTTTGCAAGTCAGTACCGCCCTGGAGGAGCAGCTCTTCTCCAAAAAGGAAAGCGTCGTGCTGACCAGCGCCACGCTGAGCACTCAGGGAACTTTCGAATATGTTCGTGGCCGTTTGGGCCTGGGCGAAGAAACCGAGGAGTTGCTGGTCGGCTCTCCCTTCGACTACCAGAAGGCCGCGCTGCTGATGATCCCCGACGATATGCCCCAGCCAAATTCGGACAAGTATGTTGAATCAATGTCCAGGGTGATGGTTGAGTTGGGCAAGTCGCTGAGCGGACACACCATGGCCCTGTTCACCTCCTACTCGGCCCTGCGGTCGGTAGCCCAGCAAATACGTTCCTCGCTGATAGTAGAAGGCATCGAAGTGCTGGCGCAGGGGGTAGATGGTTCACCGCAGCAACTAACCCGCCGGTTCATCGAGAACCCCAAGGCTGTGCTGCTGGGCACCAGCAGCTTTTGGGAAGGGGTGGATTTCCCCAGCGGCGTGCTCAAGGCCCTGGTGCTAACCCGTCTGCCCTTTCAGGTTCCTTCTGATCCAATAGTGAAGGCCCGCTCCGACCAGTACGAAGACGCTTTCAAGGAATATTCCATCCCCCAGGCGGTGCTGCGTTTCCGGCAGGGCATTGGGCGGCTGATCCGCAACAAGGGCGACAAGGGAGCCATCGTGGTGCTGGACCGCCGAATAACCGGGCGTTCTTATGGGCAGGCGTTCTTAAGTTCGATACCACCTTGCAATTTGAAACCGAGCAGCCTGGCAACGGTTGGGACGCTGGCGGCGGAGTGGATTGGGGAAAACCGTGGAAGTAACCATTGACCCACCTTTCGATCTAGCGTCCACCCTGGAAAGCGGCCAAGCCCACCGCTGGCGCAAGGAAGACGAAGGGTGGTACTCAGGCGTGGTGCGGGGCAACTTCATCAAAATGCGCCAGTCCGAACATGGCGTTGAGTTCCGCGCGCAACCCTGGCCCGAAACCTCGGTGATTCCCATCCTGCAAAGCTACTTCCGGTTGGACGACGACCTCAACGCCATCTACCAGGAGATAACCCAAGACCAGCGGGTAGCCACTATGGTCAATCGGTATTCTGGACTGCGAGTGCTGCGTCAGGAGCCCTGGGAGTGCCTGGTCGCCTTCATTTGCTCGGCCAACTCCAACATCAAACGCATCCACCAGGTCATGGAGAAGATGGCCGAGGGCTTCGGCGAACCCATCGTCATGGAAGGCGAGGTGCGTCACGCATTCCCCACTCCTATCCAGTTGGTTGAAGCGGGGGAGCAGGAACTGCGCCGGCTGGGGCTAGGGTTCAGGGCGCCCTACGTGGACAAGGCTACCCGGCGGGTGGTGGAGAAGCTGCTGGACTTAGATGAGCTGATCGACATGCCCTACGACGAGGCCAAGGCAAGGCTGATGGAGTGCGTGGGCATTGGCCCAAAAATCGCCGACTGCATCCTGGTATTTTCACTGGAAAAGATGGAAGCCTTTCCAATTGATGTTTGGGTGCGCCGCGCCTTGGCCGAGTGGTACTTCCCCGGCGAGAAGACCCCCAGCAACCAGGCGCTGTCGGAATGGGCGCACGACCACTTTGGGCGCTACGCTGGTTACTCTCAGCAATATTTGTTTCACGGGAGGAGGCTGGAGAAGTAGGATTAAGGCCTCAACAGCAGCTTCCCGAAAAAATTGGTGTCCGCCATTGCCTGGTGCGCAGCGGCGGCCTCAGCCAGCGGAAACACCTGATGCACCACCGGGTGGATCACTCCCCGGTTCAGCATCGCCACAATCTCCCGCATATCCTCGTTGGTGCCCATGAAGCCGCCGTAAATTTCAATCTGACGGGTAAACAACAGCCCTAAATGCAGCTCGGCCCGCAGTCCGGTAGTCGCACCGCAAATGGTGTAGCGGCCACCCGGTCTCAGCGAACCAAAAGCGGCGGTGAAAAACTCGGCCCCCACGTGGTCCAACACCACGTCCACACCCTTGCCGCCGGTGATGGCTTTGACCCGCTCGGCGATGTCTTCCTCTTTGTAGTTGATCACCTCGTCGGCCCCCAAGCTACGGGCCTGGGCCGCTTTCTCGGAGGTGCTGGTGGTGGCAATTACCCGGGCTCCCACCACCTTCTTGGCCACCTGTATCGCCGCAGTCCCCACCCCGGCAGAAGCCGATAGGACTAACACCGTCTCCCAGGGTTTGAGCTGGGCACGACGCACTAACAAGTTCCAGACCGGCAGGAACGTGGTCGGCGCGGCGGCGGCTTCTTCGTAAGACACGGCCTCGGCAATGGGGTGGGCGTTCACCGCCGGCACCGCAATGTATTCGGCGTAGCTGCCATCGACGGCGCTGCCCATGAACTGAGGCGGCGGCGCGGCGGCCTCGGGCGGGTACGCGCCAAGCTGCATCGGATCGATCAGGGGATTGACCACCACCCGGTCGCCGGCTTTCAGGCCGAGGACGCTATCACCGACTTCCAGCACGTCACCGGCGCAGTCACCGCCCAGAATCAACGGTGGCGGAAAGTCACGGCGCAGTCCGCGTCCGCCTTCCCTGGTAAACAGGTCCAGCCGGTTCAACGCCGACGCCCGCACCTTAACTTTAACTTCGTTAGGCTTGATCGCCGGATCGGGCCGGTCTCCGTAGATCAATACCTCCGGCCCTCCGTGGGCTTCAATGTATACAGCTTTCATCAGATTTTCGTCTCCAAAATAATAGCGAGAGGTGACGCTCTAAGGCCGCCGACCCTCGTAACAGTCATTGCACAGAAACACAATGGCCAGCGCGTCTTCGTGGCTGGCGATACGACCGCACAGGGGTATATCGCTGCCCTCTGTCCAGGGGCGGTGGAACCCGCCGCCGCACATCTGACAGGAAGTCTGATGAACCCCATCCAGCGGGCCGTCGCAGATTACGCACGATTCCTGATCCAACTCTTGATCTACAGCCTCAGACATCTTCTCTCCCGGCCAGAATCCTTCGCACCAATTGTCGCTCATCCTCTTCGGATTCCACCAGGCGGTCCAGTTTTGCCGTCCGCAATTTCCCCAGTATGCGACCGACCAGAGGGCCTTCAGTGACTCCCATAGCCAGCATCGAGTCGCCGTCCAAAATAGGATTAACCTGACACAATTCGGTCAGATACAGATCGAGTCTTTGCGACACCACGCCCGGGCGGCCAATCTGCGAGACGGCTGCTATTGCTTCTTCTGAGCGACCTTCAAGCAACTGGCATATCTCCGAGTTTGGCAGAGTAGCCGACGAAAACTGGGGTACAAGTTGCCTCAATTCCCCGGTGTCCTGTACTACTTTAGCCCAATGACCGGGCAAGTTAAAACGCTGGATGACCCCTTCGGCGTCCTGTGACGACAGGGGGTAGGCCAGCGCCGCCAAATACAGCATTGAGCTTGAGTGATTATCTCCGCTTGACCTGGAATCCAGGGATAATATTGGGGTCTGATCGATCAAAGCTGGATGGATGGCTTTCAGGACTCCCAGATCAATCGCCCGTGCTAAAGCCGGGCCGGGATGCTGCTCAGCCAAGATTCGTTCCAGTTCGTGGCGCAGCCGATCACCGCTGACCGCATCCATATAACCGCTGGCCAGAGCGTGCCGCAAGTGGGCTTTACTTTCTATTTCCAAAGCGAATCCAAACCGCTGCTCGTATCGCACTGCCCGCAGCATACGAGTTGGGTCATCGGCAAAGCTTAGCGGGTGCAGGGTTCGGATCAAGCCTTTGCCCAATTCATCGATACCGTGATGCTCGTCGATAGGCTGGGGGACAGACTGGAACAGAGGCAAAGCCAGGGTGTTGATGGAAAAGTCGCGGCGGGCCAGGTCATCGTGTATCGTGCCGGGTGAAACCTCCGGCAGCGCGCCAGGGGCTGAATACACTTCCTGGCGAGCCGTTACCAGGTCAATATGACAATCTTCGTGGGACACGGTGGCGGTGCCAAAACGGTCATGTACCACCAAATGCCAGCCCAGTTCCCGCGCCAACTCCGAGGCCAGTTGCGGCGCGTCGCCTTCCAGCACAAAGTCCAGGTCAGTAGTCGGAGCACCCAACAGCACATCGCGAACCGGGCCGCCCACCAGGTACACCGGCAAAGATTCGGCCAAGGCTCTCTGGCGAAGGGTTTTCAAGAATATGAGGTTGCTGCCACCGATGCTTTTTTCGATAGCCTGGAGAGTATTGGGGATGTGCCGCAGCTTCCGCGTGGGAGGGCCTCCTGTCTGCCGCCTATTATAGCATGGCGGTGACCACGCTTTGGGTTCCAGGCGTCGCCGAAACGAAACAACCTGATAGCCAACGAGCCACCTTGGACATCAACGGCCGCTATGCTACAATCCTGACAGCGCATCCGTGGGTTTCTACGAGCACAATTTCAGGAGGTAGAGCATGTCCGAGTTTAACTTCACCACATACTACGACTTTCGTTGACCCTTCGTATACAACGCAGCCGTGTGGCTGTCGAAGGTAAGAGAGACCACCGGACAGTCGGTGGATGTCGACTGGCAGCCCTTCTCGCTGGCCCAGGCCAATAGTGCGGACAAGGGCGAGGATTTTAAAATCTGGGAGCAGCCGGGGATAATAGACGGTTCGGACACAGCGTTACTGGCTCACCGCGCTGGCTTGGCCGCCAAGCGTCAGGGTAAAGAGGCATTTGAGTCCTACTTGATGACCCTACTAAAGGCCCGCCACGAAGAGAAGAAAGACCTGACCGACCCGGCGGTGATCCACGATGCTGGGGTCGCTGCCGGCATCGACATGGGACAGTTCCAGGAGGACCTGCTCGATCCTGATCTGCTGCGGGAAATCGGCGAAAGCCACACCAAGGCCGTTGAAGAACACGGCGCATTCGGTGTGCCGACCTATGTGTTCCCGGGCGGTGGCACGGCGTTCATCAAGATGTTCGTCCCCCCCGATGAACAGGCCGGAGCCATCTACAACAACCTGAGCGAAATGGTCTCCACCCTGATGCACGTCGGCGAGGTCAAGCGGCCCCAGCCGCCCTGGCCCCACGGTGTTATCTAGGAAGATTATCGCTTGAGCACGGAACGATTAACTGAACGGTTAGAGGCTGTGCTGGGTTTGTCCTTCAATAACCAGGGCTTGTTACAACAGGCCCTGGTTCATGGTTCCTTTCTCAACGAGCAGGGCGGCTCATCGCTAGATTCCTACGAGCGGATGGAGTTCTTGGGGGATGCCGTCTTGGAACTGGTGGTCTCAACCGAAATTTACCACCGGCTGCCTCAACTTCCAGAAGGGGGACTGACCAAAATCCGCGCCGGTCTGGTGTGCCGGGAAAGTCTGTCCCAAGCCGCCCAATCTATCAATCTGGGCAGCTTCCTGTCCCTGGGCAGGGGTGAGGAAGCCTCTGGCGGCAGGGAGCGGGACTCGATTCTGGAAGCGGCATTTGAAGCCCTGGTTGCCGCCATCTATCTGGACCAGGGATACGAACCAGCTCGCGGCTTCATACTGAAATCCTTGCACGACGCCCTGGCAGACGTTTGTCGGCGGGGTTCTTCGTTAGACAACCCCAAGTCGGCTCTGCAGGAATATATTCAAGGCCAGGGCAAGCCAGCGCCTCGTTATCAGCTGGTGTCGGCGGAAGGCCCCGATCACAGTCCAGTATTCACCGTGGAAGTCTTGGTCGGCGATCAGGTCATTGGTGCGGGACGGGGCGCCAAGAAGTCCGACGCTGAACGCGACGCCGCCCTGGATGCTTTGCAAAAATCCGCTATCCAACCGTAAACCCAGAATACCGAGGACAACGGCCCTCGCATTCCCCGACGGTAAGTAAGATAATAATGCCATGTTTAGCATCTTCAAACGCAATCGCGCCGAAAACAAAAAGCAGACCGATGAAGGCGTCAAGCGCAGTCGGGAACGCTGGTTTGGCAAGGTCTTGGGCCTGCTACGTTCTTCCCGGCTGGATGACTCAGTGTGGGATGAATTAGAGGAAATCCTGATATCCGCCGATGTGGGTGTCGAGACTTCATTGGGCATCATCGAAGAGTTAAAATCCCAGGTCAAAGACCAACGTATTGAAGACCCGGAGCAGGCTTTTGAGAAGCTCAAGGAAACCTTGGCCCAGGGATTTGGCTCAAATAATTCCAGCGACGTATGGCTGGACAACGATGATGAACCCCGGCCCTACGTGATCTTGATGGTGGGAGTTAATGGCGTTGGCAAGACCACCAGCATCGCCAAGCTGGCCTACCACTTCAAGCGGGCGGGCAAGAAGGTGGTGCTGGGCGCAGCGGACACCTTCCGCGCCGCCGCTGAGGAACAGTTGGAAATCCTTGGTGAGCGCGTGGGCGTAGATGTTATCAGTCACAGTCCCGGCGCTGACCCCGGAGCGGTGGCTTACGACGCTTATCAGGCTGCCAAAGCCCGCAACGCCGACGTGCTGATTATCGACACCGCCGGACGTTTGCACACCAAGTCTAACTTAATGGAAGAGTTGAAGAAGGTGCATCGGGTGATCGCCCGCCTGGAACCCACCGCTCCCCACCAGGTGCTGCTGACCCTGGACGCCACCACCGGACACAATGGTCTGGCCCAAGCCAAGTCCTTCAAGGACTCGGTCAATTGCACTGGCATCTTCTTGTCCAAGTTGGACGGTACCGCCCGGGGTGGCATCGCCTTGGCAATCCAGCAGGAACTACAGGTGCCCATACTGTTCATCGGCACCGGAGAATCGTTGGATGATATGGCTCCCTTCGACGCTAAGGACTTTGTGGACGCTTTACTTGCCCCGGTGTCCTAGCTTATTCCGGCTGGATTTCTCCGGGTTATCGCCCTGCTTCCCTCGATGCCTGCACCCCTTAATCAGCCCCAAGAGTAGCTGGCTTGATTGACGCCCTGGTCTGGTTCACCGCTATTGAGTTTCTGGGACTGCTGGCCTTTCCGCTGGCTTTCCTCCTCTTCAGCAGACTGCCCGACCGGGGCTACGCCTTCGCCAAACCGCTGGCCCTGGTGCTGGTGTCCTACCTGCTATGGATGCTGGGGCTGACCCAGTTCATCCCCAATTCCCCGGTTACCATCCTGGCCATTCTGCTGGCAATGCTGGTCATTTCAGGTTGGCTGCTGCGCCGTCATAAAACCGAGATACTCCGATTCCTGCGCTCAGAATGGAAAACGATCCTGATGGCTGAAGCGGTTTTCCTGGGCTTCTTTGTTTTCTGGCTGTTGATAGTTTCCGACGCTCCCGCCATCAACCACACCGAAAAACCTATGGATTTCGCGTTCCTGAACGCCATCCTGCAAAGTTCATCCTTCCCGCCGGAAGACCCCTGGCTGGCCGGGCACTCCATCAGCTACTACTACTTCGGTCATTTCATGATGGCCACTATCACGAAACTGACGGCGGTGCCTTCGCCGGTGGGTTACAACCTGGCGGTGGCCCTGGTGCCGGCATTATTGGCGATGGGAGTTTTTGGGCTGGTGTACAACTTGATACGGCTCTCCGGCGGCCGGGCCAGAGCAGCGATGAGTTTTGGCCTGGTCGCCACCGCCTTGCTGATTCTGATCGGCAATCTGGAAGGCACACTTGAACTGGCGAACGCTCAAGGTTGGGGCAACGATGGCTTTTGGCAGTGGGTTGGCATCAAAGGGCTGGAGGGGGCTGCCTCCGCCAGTCCGGGCGCGTTCCCGGAACAGTCCTGGTGGTGGTGGCGGGCCACGCGGGTAATCGACACCCTGAGCGGCGGCCAAAGCCTGGATTACACCATCACTGAGTTTCCCTTCTTTTCCTTTATTTTGGGTGACCTGCACCCCCACATGGTAAGTCTGCCCTTCCTGGTGATGTTCCTGGGAGCGTCCCTCAACATTTTCCAGACGCCAGAGCGGCTTGGCCTGGGCTGGCTGCTGCGGCATCCGTTGGAGTCAGTAATAGTTGCTTTGCTCCTGGGATCGCTGGCCTTCATCAACGCCTGGGACTTTCCGGTGTTCGCCGCCATCTTGGCGCTGGTGATCTTCGTCAAAGCATACCGGCCAAGCGGGCTAATGTTCGGCAAACAAGTGACCAACCCACTGGCCAGTGCGGCATCAAATACCCTGGTGACGATGGCCCCTATCGCCGCGATGGCGGTGCTCCTGTTCCTCCCTTTCTATCAAGGGTTCAGCAGTCAGGCGTCTGGAATTCTACCCGTCACCGGCCCGGGCACCAGACCGTTTCTATTTTTTCTGGTGATGGGCCTCTTCGCACTGCTGGCAATTACCTTCCTGTTGAAGCAGCTTCCCGGAGTGAACCGTCCATCTGCGAAACAGGCTCCCATCATCCTGCTGGTGGCGTTGCTTTCAGTAGTCCCGTTGCTGTTGTGGGTATTGAGTGTGGCGGTGGCAGCCCTGATTACTGGTGACGGTACCGGAATTGCGTCCACAATTGGGGGCCGGATACCGTTGGTTCTACCCGGGTTGATCATCGCAAGCCTGGCCGCATTCAGCGCGTTGCAGCGAGTCAGCCATAACTCGAATCCCACGACTGCTTTTCCGTTGTTGTTGCTGGCGACATCCTTCTATTTATTGGTGGGCGCAGAGCTGTTTTTTGTGGTTGACCTCTTTGGAAATCGCATGAACACCGTCTTCAAGGTATACTTTCAGTCTTGGCTTTTGCTGGCGGTGGTTGGCGCTTACGGGTTGTACTACTGGCGGGCGCACTGGGATTCCAGCAGCGTAGCTGTGAAGACACTCCAGTATGGTTGGTCGGGAGTGGTAGTGATTCTAGTGGCTGCATCGCTTTACTACTCGGTGGGAGCGGTGATCAACCGAACGGGAATAACTTCCAGCAGCTATAGCTTTTCCGGCAAGACGTTGGACGGGCTGGCGTTTCTGAACCGTAGCGACCCGGGTGAGTACGAAGCGGTGGTCTGGTTGAGGGATACGGCGGACAAAGGACGCATCGTCGAGGCGGTGGGCGGTGATTATTCCGACTACGGCCGGATTTCCTCCAGCACCGGATTGCCCACCATCCTGGGGTGGCCAGGGCACGAGCAACAATGGCGGGGGACTAGCAATCTGCATGAGGGGCGGGCCGAGGACGTGGCGAGCATCTATCAAAGCAACAATGCGGAGGAAGTGCTTCGATTGCTGAGCAAATATGGTGCCAAGTACGTGTATGTAGGGAGTCGTGAGCGCGCCAGCTACGGCGGCACCGGAATGACCGATTTCACCAGCTTTATGAGAACCGCCTTTGCAGCCCCGGGCGTAGTAATCTACGAGAGAGCCCAAAATTAGCCGCGGAGGGACCACCGGTAGATTCTCATTGAACCAGACTCGCGCTGGCGTATTTCATATCTGGCGTTGTAAAAACTCTCGGCTCCAGGGGAGTTTCCTCCGTCGCTCCGGCGCAAGCCGGAGTCCAGAAACGGCTCCTGGTTGGTGGCGAAACGCCACAGGATTCCGGCGTTGGCCGGAATTACGCCGTTCAGGACTTCGGCAGATATTTGAACAAAGGACAGGTTTAGGACTGAAACAATTTGCCCCGCTTACTTAGCAAAAAATATTGGAGAGGCAGAATCGGCTGGCTGGAAGTCAGCTTCTTGATATTGCTGGCCACCGCCCTGGCGATGCGTCTTTGGGAACTGGGCGGACGCGCAATGCACTACGACGAGGCCATCCACCTTCACTACGCCTGGAAATTATCCAATCTGGAAGAGTACATCCATTCACCCTGGATGCACGGGCCATTCCAGATCGAATTTGTCGCCCTCATTTTTGGCATTTTCGGCGATACTGAATTCACTTCCAGGATAGGCTACGTTTTGTTCGGGGTTGCCCTGGTCGCGTTGCCCTATTTCCTGCGCCAGCATCTAGGACCGATTGGCTCCTTGTTTACCGCTATTATGTTAACTGCGTCGCCCGTACTACTTTACTTCAGTCGATTTGGGCGCAACGACATCATCATGGTTTTTTGGGCCACGGCCCTGCTGGTACTGATGTGGCGGTACATCCACGAAGAGAAAAACCGATATTTGTACCTGGCATCGGCAATACTGGCCTTCATGTTTGCCACCAAGGAGACCGCCTATTTCATCGTGTTAATTTTTGGCGCATTAACGTTTTTCCTGGCGATTCCCCAGATAGCGCCAGTATTTTTCGGGCGAGCCAGAGTATCGCAATTGACCGGGCCAGCGGCATTCTTTCTGCTGATATTTACGCTGACATTGCCCCAATGGTCGGCAGTAGCGGGTCTGTTTCAGAGTTTGGTCGGACTGACCCTGGTCAACCCGGACGGTGTCGCTGGCGGTATAGTCGGCGCACCGCACTGGGCCGGGCCTATGGTGCTACTGCCGGTGTATTCCCCTCCAGCGTGGCTCCACGCCGTGCCCGCAATGGTTTTGGTCGTCGGGTTGCTTTGGCTGAGCAAATCCAGCGGATGGTCGGCAAAGTCGCTGTTGCCCAGAGTTGTCGCGCCGTTGGCGGCATCGGCGGCGGTGGTCTTGGCTATGTACCGGCCTTTGGGCCAAGTAATATCGCCAGAAAACCCTCCCTGGTTAGTTGACATTCCTCTAGCTGGCGCGCTGGTAGTCATCGCCATCGGCATTTTCTTGATACGACAACACCCCTGGCAAAGGAGTCTGGCACTGATTCTTGGCCCGGCGGCTTCAATATTAATCTATGCCGCCCTGTTCACTCCGGTGGTTAACGTAGGCTCTGTGGTACGAAACGTGTTGCCCTCGGGCATCCCGGTGGACACCTCGCTCAATGGAGTTCCGGTCAACTTCATTGTGGCGGGAGGCATCCTGACGGTTGCCCTGGTAGTCTCCGCAGTGCTGGGTTTGGCCTGGCGGGGAGGAGTCTGGCTGGTCTGCGCCGCTATTTTCTATCTGGAGTGGCTGACCCTGTATACCACCATCTACACCAACTGGGCCGGGGCGTTCAGCGGGGTCTGGCAGGGTATGGGCTACTGGATTGCCCAGCAGGAAGTCGCCCGGGGCAACCAGCCCTGGTATTACTACTTTGTCGGACTTTCGGTGTACGAGCTACTGCCGGTGCTGTTCGGCGGTGTTGGGGCTGTCTATTTTCTCAAGAAGGGCGACATCTTCGGTCTGGCACTGATGTTTTGGGCCGGGCTGAGCCTGCTAGCCTACACCATCGCCAGCGAGAAGATGCCCTGGCTACTGGTGAATATTACCGTGCCCTTCATTTTGCTAGCGGGCAAGTACCTCGGCGAACTGTTTGAGCGAGTCCGCTGGCGAGAAGCTCTTGCAAGGGGGACGGTTTTACTGTTGGTTCTGACGCCTGTGGGAGTAATCGGCGGCGCCTACATCTTGAGGAGTTATGTAGATATCGACGCTGAATTCTCCAGCGTCCAATGGCTGGCCTTAGCTGGCCTGGCCGCTTTGGCGGTGTTGTGCGCCCTGCTGGTCAGGCTCGGCCGCCCGCAATCGGGGGTGGCGATGATCGGCATTGGCGCTGCGGCACTACTGCTGGCTTTTGGAACCTGGGCCGCCCTCCGCGCCGCCTATACCTTTGATGACTCCCACCCAGAAATTCTGGCGTACGCTCAGGGCAGCGCCGATCTGCCCCAGACCTACCAGAATCTAAAGCAAGACGCCCTCCTTTCGACGGCAGAGAATGGCCCGGTCAAGGTGGACTATGACCTTTGGTATCCCTTCCAGTGGTACGTCCGCGATGAGGCCAGCGACGACGCGTTAAGATTCGCCTGTTTTAAGGACTCGAAGGAGGCCGACTGGAACGACAGTTGCAATCCCGCTTCTGAAATCTCCGACTCGGCTGCCCTCTTGTTGACCTCGTCCCATATCAGCGACGACTCCCAACTTCTGGACCGCTACGAGAAGTCGGGGCCGATGAGAAATTTGCTCTGGTTTCCCGAAAGCTACCGCCGACCGGCCGAGAATCGGCAATCGGAAGGCCCGGCTGAAGAGCTGTCCAGGGACTTTGCATTCTTCAGGGACATCGCCAGCAGCCGTGAAGCCTGGCAGAAGGCCCTCAACTACATTCTGTTCCGAGACCTGGAACGGGACTGGTATAACTCGGAATATTACAGTTATACCCGTAAATGATGCGCTTTGCCGGGCTAAGGGGGCAGCGCCTGTGGGATAATATCTGGGTCGAGTAATCAAGGATAGTCTCAATTGAACATTAACAACTGGCGATTGTGGCTGGGCATCGGGATCAGTGTACTTTTCCTGCTCCTGCTGGCTTACAACGTAGACCTGAATGAAATAGCCACTTCGCTGGCCGAAGCCAATTACCTGTACGCGGTGCCGGCCATCGGACTCTATTTTGTGGCGGTATACTTTCGCTCAATCCGCTGGCGGTTCCTGTTGTCACCGCTGGCCACGGTGCCGGTCAACCGACTGTATCCAGTGGTGGTGATCGGCTACATGGCTAACAACCTGATGCCCGCCCGATTGGGGGAACTGGTACGGTCTTACTACCTGGAGCGTCGGGAGAACGTTAGCGGAAGCTCAGCGTTGGCGACCATCGCCATCGAACGAGTCTACGACGGTGTAACCCTGCTGGCCTTTGCCGCGATATCCGCGCCCATCTTATTGCTGCTGGGCATGTTCGACGGGGCCAGCGAGGCATACCGCACTACCGCCATCGCTCTGGCCATTGGAGTAGTTGGCCTGTTCCTGACCGCCTTGGCGGTGTTGACCTTCGCCACTTTCCCCTGGTTCTTGCGCCTGTTGGATTTGGCGTTGAGGGCGGTCCCTTCAGTGATTCGGCCCAAAGCCCGTCATCTGGCGATAAGCTTTATCGGCGGGCTGAGCGTGCTCAGTTCTCCCCGAAAGCACCTGGCGGTGTTCGCTCTTTCCCTGCCAGTTTGGCTACTGGAAGGGGCAATGTATTTCCTGATCAGCTATTCCTTTGGTATTGACAGCTACTTTGACTCTTTTTGGATTCTGTTGCTGGCGATGCTGCTGCTGACCGCCACCTCCAATTTGGCCAGCGCGCTGCCCACCAGCGTCGGCGGTATTGGACCCTTTGAGTTGGCCGCCCAACAGACGCTGGTGGTACTAGGCGTAGGGGCGTCGGTAGGCGCGGTTTACGCCGGATTCCTGCATGTGATCGCGCTATGGCTGCCGGTAAATCTAGTCGGCCTGGTGCTGCTTTGGAAGCAAAATCTCTCGTTGCGGGGACTGGCGGACGCCCCTCCTAAGGCCAGTGCCGAATCGCCTCGAGGGTATGGCGGCAGACTACCCATTGCCAGCGAGGATACTCCGTGAGAGTCGGCATCATTGGCGGAGGCGCGGCGGGTCTGGCCGCCGCTTACGAACTGACCAAGCAGGGCCATTACGCTGGGGTGTTTGAGCAGGCGCCATTCCTAGGCGGTCAGGCTTCGACCTTCCCGGTAGGCGGCGGCCAGTTGGAACGAGGCTATCATCATCTCTTTGTCAGCGACACCGACATTGTAGATTTGATTCACGAGATTGGTCTGGGACACCGCATGGCCTGGCTGGAATCCAAGGTGGGCCTGTACAACAGTGGTCAAATCTGGCGGTTCTCCACCCCGATGGACCTGCTGCGGTTCACGCCGCTCTCTTTGATTCAGCGGTTTAGAGTGGGGTTCTGGACTTTCCTAATGCAAAAGACTAAAGACTGGCGGAAGTTTGAAGGTGTCACGGCCAAGGACTGGATTATCAGTCACATGAGTCAGGAAGCATATCAGGTAATTTGGGAGCCGCTGCTGCGCGGAAAATTCGGCGAGTATTACGATCAGATCAGCATGACCTGGCTGTGGGGAAAGATATATTTACGGGTGGCCTCCCGGGGGAAAAGCCTGCAAAAGGAACGTCTGGGCTACCCGATGGGCAGTTTCGGGGAGGTGTTCGACGTACTGGCCCAGCGAATTGAACAACAGGGCGGGAATGTGCATATTAAGGCTGGCGTTGAACAGATAACGGTTGAAGACGGCGCGGCCACCGGGTTGAGCGTGCATATTGGTGATGGTGGGACGCAAAGCAAGGATTTTGACGCGGTGATCGCCACCACGCCTTCGTATATCTTTCCCAGGCTGGCGCCGTCCCTGCCTCAAGAGTATCTGGATCGCCTTGCCGCCACCAAGTATCTGTCGGCGGTACTGATCATTCTGGTGCTGGATCGCCCGCTGTCCAGCATGTATTGGATGAACATCGCCGACCCAGACCTGCCCTTCGTGGGAGTTATTGAACACACTAACATGATCGACAAATCGCTATACGGAGACAATCACATTGTGTACGTCACCAATTACCTGAGCCGAGAAAGTGAACTGTATCAGATGACCCAGGAAGAACTGTTGGCGGCTTACGTCCCGCATCTGAAGAAGATCAATCCTGACTTTGACGAATCATGGATAATTGAATATCACTACCATAAGGTGGACGGAGCCCAGCCCATTATCGGCCTGAATTACAGCCAGCAGATACCCGATCACCGAACTCCGATCAAGAACCTGTACCTGGCCAATACCACGCAGATTTACCCCGAAGACCGGGGCACCAATTATTCGGTTCGTATGGGACGGCAGGTGGCGCGGATGGTGTTGGAGGATTTAGGATAGGCTGTTCCCAAAATCGACTGTACGAGGTAGAATGAACGAGTGGCTTTAGCTGACTAAGCCTGAACTCTATGAAATATTGTGGAGTGGATTGTGTCTTCAGATATTAAACCCGACGGGCAGTCTCGACGTAGTTTCCTGGTCAAGCTGGGCCTGGGTGTCACTGCCTTGGCTGGCGTATCCAGCGGGCTGGTCGGCCTGAGCAAAAAGGAAACGGCGGCTAAAGACCAGGACTTTCCAGAGGTGGGCTCAATCTTCCACCCGGCACAAGACCCGCGCACCGACCCCCGGCGCGTTTAGTACCCGTATTTAGCAAGGCCATCATTGGGTCAAACTCATCTCGTGTAGGGGTGGGCTTTTACTTTTGAGATTCAAGGCCGCTGCTAACGACGCCCAAACTCCCGGTCCATTTGGTACTCGCTGAAATGAATCAACGTCGGGCGGCCATGGGGACAGGTGTGAGGGTTGTCGGTAACCTCCAATTCTTCCAACAAAGCCCGCATCTCCGGCTCGGTCAGCGACTTTCCCGCCCGAATCGCGCTGTGACAGGCAATCGAAGCCGCCAACACGTCGTCATGCTGACGCAGCAACCCCTCAAACGCCACCATGTCCAGAATATCTACCAGCGACTGGGCTGGGTTCTGAGACGTCATGACGCTGGGCACCGCCCGCAGCAGATAGCTGTTTTCCCCAAAAGCCTCCACCTCAAATCCATACGCAGCGAGAAAGGCCAGATTATTGTGAAATGCCTCAGCCTGCCCAGGGGTCAGGTCCACAGTCATTGGCGCCAGTAGCGGCTGGGATTCGGGCGATTGATCCGCCGCTTTCCGCACGATTCGGTCAAACAACACTCGCTCGTGGGCGGCATGCTGGTCAACCAGGTACATCCCATCCGGGCCCTCGGCCACAATGTAAGTCAAGCGCACCTGGCCGACGACGCGCAGCGCAGGCAGGGCCTGCTGGGGCGTGAATCCCGCCGCCGTCAACGCGCCATACTCATTGCCTTGCTGACCTCCTGCGCCCCTTCCTGAGCTTCCCGGTCGGTCAAACGCGCTCCGGAAGAAGCTGGGCGACGCCGCACCGTCATTCGCCGATGGCTGACCACTCCCAAACCCGGAGCGGCCCAACACCGGCACCGGGGAGTCAGCGATCAAAGCGGCCCGCACTGCCCGCTGTAACGTCGAGTAGACTTTGCTCTCATCAACGAAGCGCACCTCGCGCTTGGCTGGGTGGGAGTTTACGTCTACGTCGGAGTAGGGCACGGTCAGGTTCAGCGCGGCCAGCGGATAGCGTCGCTCCGGCAACAAGCCGTGATACGCCTCTTCCAGCGCAAAGGAAAGCATGCGACTCTGAATCCAGCGGCGGTTGATAAAGAAGGTCATGTAGGTGCGGTTGGCCCGGTTCAACCGCGGCGCGCTGACGAATCCATCAACGCCGTAGCCGCTCTCCGGGTCGTCTTCCTGCACCCGCAGCATTCCTGAGGCGATTTCCGGCCCGTATACCGCCAGCAGCGCCTCCTCCGGCCTGCCGCTGCCGGGGGTCGCCACCGAGGTGCGTCCCTCCACAACCAGCTGAAACCGGACTCCCGGAAAGGCCAGAGCGTAACGGTCGATCAGTTCTCGGATGCGGGCGGTCTCAGCGGAGTTGGACTTGAGAAATTTACGGCGGGCGGGCAGGTTGGCAAAAAGATCGCTGACCGTCACCGAAGTGCCCGGGGAGCATCCTTGGGAACCTTCGCTGACCTTTTGTCCCCATTGATACTGAACCTGCTGGCCGCCACCAGTGTCATGGGGCCGGGTGGTCATAGTCATTTGGGAGACTGCGGCAATACTGGGAATCGCCTCGCCGCGAAAACCTAAAGTGCCGATGCAGTCCAGTTGTTCTTGGCGAGTCAGTTTGCTGGTGGCGTGGTGCTGAAAAGCCAACGCGACCTGATCAGCCGGTATGCCTTCACCATCGTCAATGACCCTTACCTGGTCGACGCCCCCGCCCTTGATCTCGACGGTTATCTGGAAGGCCCCGGCATCAAGAGAGTTTTCGACCAACTCTTTGACCACCGATACCGGCCTTTCCACCACCTCACCAGCGGCGATCTGGGAGGCCAATTCCGGTTCCAATACTTTGATCGGCATGGTGATGTACCGCTTCTCGCCTTTTATGCGGCGAATATATTAGCTGAGATGGCTAAAACAGGGGCAATTTGGTGCCTTTCGCCCGGTACTGGCGGTCTTCCGACGTACCGTCACGAGAGAAGTCACTGATAATATCGTAAATCCGCCCCATCTGCTGGTCAACACTGCGAGCGAAGAAATAAGGTGGCACCCACACGCCGCCGAAGGCCGCCACTACTTCCGGATAATCGTCGATGACAAATTCCGGCTCGAAGGGGATCTTCAGTTCTTCCAATCTTTCGTGAAAGTGATGGGTGGGCTTTTCGTAAACTCCACTGATGTAGGGTTTCAAGCTGTGTTTCTCAATGACTTCCCAGCGCTCGCCCATACCCGACCAGATGTAAATTTCATGCCCATCATCCAGGAGCTTTTGGAAGGTATCAGTAGTGCCGGGTCTGAGCGAATCATCCAGACCCAGGATGGTGTAGTCAACGTCGAAGAATATTTTCATCACGGAATGTAAGTCCCCTTGCTATGATTCACCGCTCCACTTATTACACAGGCAGCTATATTAGCATGATTATGTTACATGTCCAACTACGGCCAGTAGCAAGGCGGTTACCGTTCAGTATATGTTCAGTTTCAGCCGCGCCAGCCCAATCAACCTGGCACAACGCTTAGACGCTGGCGAGAGCCGCTTCAATCGCCTTTATGTTGCCGCCCACCAGCAGGCGGTCGCCCAGCTTGATCAGGGGGCGGCGCACCAGCTTGGGTTCTTGCAGCATCAGCTTGACCATCTCGTCTTCAGAAATTTCCTGACCGACCACGCCCATTAGCTTCAAGCTGGGACTGCGCCAGGCAAACATATCCGACAATCCCACCATTGACGCCAGGCCCCGTATTTCTTCCTCGGTGAAGCGGTCTTTGAAAAAGTCCCGCTCCTCCAACTCCATACCTTTTTGTAAGAGCAACTCCCTTACTTTGCGGCAGGTGGATCAACGAGGCCAGGTGTAAAAACCTACTTTATCGCTCATAATTACTTCCTGCTAAAATCTCTTGGCCCCATTTTAACGGCTGTTTGCATCGCAGAAAAAGACTTCAACCCCATGTAATATTCGATATCACGTAGTCTCTTTCAGGCCCTTGGCTTGCTCTTGAAGCTCATACAGCTTGTTGATCGCCTCCAGGGGAGTCAAGTTGGCGATGTCCACGCCCAACACTTCCTCAACCAGCGGCTGGGACGGGCTGAACAGGGGCATCTGCAACACCGGCGGGCCAGACCTGGAACCACGTTTCCTCGAAGATTTTTGATCTAACAATGGCTGCTCAAGGTCGGACAACACCTCCCAGGCGCGGTGGATCACCGCCGGGGGCAGCCCGGCCAGTCGGGCGACATGCACGCCGTAACTACGATCGGCCCCGCCCGGGAGTATCCGATGCAGAAACACCACATCGTTGCCCTCTTCTACCACCGCGACGTTGTAGTTGCGCACTCCCGGCAGCGTATTAGCCAACTCGGTCAATTCATGGTAGTGGGTGGCGAACAGGGCTTTACAGCGCAGCCTGGATTCGTTGTGCAGATGCTCAATTACCGCTCTGGCAATGGACAGGCCATCGTAGGTGCTGGTGCCGCGACCAATCTCGTCGAGAATCAGCAGCGAGCGGGGCGTAGCCTGGTTCAAAATGGCGGCGGTCTCCACCATTTCGACCATGAAGGTTGACTGCCCGGTGGTCAGGTCGTCCTGCAAACCAACCCGGGTGAAGATGCGGTCAACCAGCCCGATGACAGCCTCAGCGGCAGGCACAAAGCTGCCGATCTGGGCCATCAGGGTAATGATAGCCACCTGCCGGATGTAGGTGGACTTGCCCGCCATGTTGGGGCCGGTAAGGACAATGATCTGGGCATCGTCATTGGAGAGATAAACGTCATTGGGGACGTAGGAGCCAGTATCCAGCACCTGCTCTACCACGGGATGACGCCCATCTTTTATGGATACGACGTTGCCCTGATTAATCTGCGGGCGCACGTAGCGGTTTCTAACCGCCACTTCGGCCAGCCCGGCGAACACGTCCACCTGAGCCACGCCCTGGGCCAGACGGCTGATGGCCCCGGCAGATTCGGCAATTTGGACGCACACCCGTCGGTAGAGGTCTCGCTCCATCTCCTCAATCCGCTCTCGGGCGGACAACACCAGCGACTCATACTCTTTCAACTCAGGCACCATGTACCGCTGCCCGTTGGTCAGGGTCTGACGCCGGATATAATCTTCCGGCACCTGGGCCAGATTCGCGTTGCTGACTTCTATGTAGTAGCCAAAGACATGGTTGTAGCCAACTTTCAGATTCTTGATTCCGGTGCGTTCCCGCTCCCGCTGCTCCAGTCCAGCTATGAACCCTCGGGCGTCGCTGGAAGCTGATTTCAAATGGTCTAGCTCGGCGGAAAATCCTGGGCGGAGGACGCCGCCCTCACCAACGCTGCCGGAGGGTTCAGGAGCAATGGAGTCGCCAATTAAAGCAACCACCTCTGGTATGGGCACCAACTCTTGCCCCAACCAGGACAACGAGCCGCCCTCGCAGCCCTTGCATTGCTCAGCCAAGACCGCCGACGCCTCTATTCCAGACTTCAGGGCCAGCAATTCCCGGGGAGCGGCTGTCCCCGCTTGAACCCGGCCGCAGACGCGCTCCAGATCGACAATCTTGGCTAGAGTATCCAGAGCAGTGCGTCGTTGGAAGGCATCCTGATGGAAAAATCCCACTGCGTCCAAACGACGGCTCAGTTGTGCCAGGTCCAGCAATGGCTGAGCCAACCAGCGGCGCAGCAATCTAGCGCCCATCGGGGTCTTGGTTTGGTCCAGCGTGGCCAGTAAAGATAGCTGGCTACTGCCCCCCCGTCCTGCTTGGAACAGCTCGAGATTGCGTCGGGTCGGGGCGTCCAGCGTCATGTAGGCGGCGGTGGAATAAGTGCTCAGCGGCCCTAGCTGAGGCTTGGCAGTCTTGTAGGTACGACCCAAATAATCAATGACGGCCCCGGCGGCCCGTACCGCCAAAGGCAGGGCCTCACAGCCAAAGGACTCCAAAGACAGGATTTGATATTGCTCAAGTAGGGCATCCCTACACACGTTAAGGTCAAAGGAGGCCGCGATTACTGGAGTGACATGGCGGCCCTCACCAACCGTTTGATCTACTGAGGACAATGCCAGCCCTTGATTGTCAGTCATCGAGGCATCGGGCACCAGGACTTCTGCCGGTGAAACGCGCTCCAATTCCAACGATAGCCGGTCAGTGGGTAGTTGAGTAGTGGCAAACTCGCCGGTGGTTATGTCAACGTAGGCCAGTCCAGCGGTGTCACCATCCTCGATGACTGCCGCCAGGTAATTGTTGGTCTTTTGCTCCAGCAGCCCCGACTCCACCACCGTGCCGGGAGTGACCACCCGCACCACATCTCGTTCCACCAGCCCCTTGGAAGCCGCCGGGTCGCTGAGCTGCTCACAAATGGCGACTTTGTGGCCCTTCTTGATGAGCCTGGCTAAATAGGACTCCAGAGCATGCGCCGGGACTCCCGCCATTGGCACTTTGAGGTCTTTGCCCATGCTGCGGGAGGTGAGGGTAATTTCCAATTCCCGCGCTGCCAACTGAGCGTCATCGTCGAAGGTCTCGTAAAAATCACCCAGGCGAAACAATACTATGGCGTCAGGGTATGAATGCTTGATTTTCAGATACTGGCGGCGTACCGGTGTCACTGCGACCTTACCGTTGGGGGTAGAATCACCTCCATTCTACTCTACATCCATCGCCATAATAAACGACCGCTACGACACCCTGCTGCGATTATGAATTGAGCATAGAAAAGGGGCACGGTTGTCGTGCCCCTATAGTTTCAATCTATTCTATTGCGATGATGAATTTCTACTCTTTCCAGAAGCGTTCCTCGATGAAGTTCCATCCAGCCAAGGCCGCCTTTTCTTTAACGTCGGCGATCATACCGGGATGACCGCAGGCATAAATCATGGTGTCTTCTTTAGGTAGGTTGAACCTACCCAAGTAGCTCTCAAATATGGCATTGACACGGCCCTTGGCACCAGTCCAGCCTACGTTGCGATCCTCGTCGGGACGGCTGCAGGCGGGTACAAACTTGACCGTATTCGGATACTTGACCGCCAATGAGGACAGCTCCCGGTCATAGGTCAACTCATCCTGGTAGCTGGCGCCCAGCAGGACGTAGAAGGTGTGCCCTTCCCGGCGCTCGTGCAGGTAATGGCGGATCATACTAATGCTTGGGGCGACTCCGGTTACCGTCGACAGCATCATATGATGATGGAAATTATCCTTGAAGGTGAATACCCCTTTCGCGCGGGGACGGATGGACATGGTATCGCCGACCTTGAGCCGCCACATCTTGGGAGTCAGCCCTCCTTCGGGCACCAGTTCCACGAACACCTCCAAGAAGTCCTCATGCGGTGCTGACGCGATGGAATAGGCGCGTTCCACGCCCTCCTTACCCAGAGTGCAGTACTGGCCCGGCTTAAAATCGAAAACGCCGCCCTCTGGCACCAATTTGATTACCATCAAGTCATCGGTGACGTCCCGGCGTTCCACCAATTTGGCGCGGGGCAAACTGGCCAGCTTGCCTTCCCCTGACTCAACTTTTGATTCAACTTTAAGATTGGTCATTTTCTTCCCTGATAATTAAATTTTACTGTAGATTCGCTAACTGGTATCTGCTCCCTGCCTGCCCCCGGAGGCTGTTCAGGGTTTAATCACTAATTAATATGCTGACCGACACTAGATTAATTCGAAAGGGGGTAGACACCCAATTCTATTTCCCGCCTGCCGTACAAATTTTGCGCCTCATTGCTACGCGCTGCTGAGGGCCGAAACTTTGGCGATTCTTGCCGATAGAATCTCCAAGCCGGGCGCTTTAGACATGGGATTCTTTTCCTCGCTGGACTGCAGCTCTACGGCCAACTGGCCGAAGAGCGTGGTAACACTGATCACGCCGGGCGGGATTGAAGGGTCCAACCGGGCTAAACCAGACCAAGTCCCCCGGGGCGTCACTACTTCTACTGGATCACCGTCTTTGATTAGCTCGTTTTCCGCGTAACTGGGATGCAAAGACACCAGTTCATCCCGCACCAGCCGGTTCAACTTGCCCGTCACCACGGTGGTTTCCCGGTCGGTCTGCAACAATACCCGGCCGGGGACAAACCAGCCGGAGTATTCCGAATCCAGGTGAGGCTCGGGAGCTTGAAACACGGGAGTTATCGGATCGGCTTTACCGTTAGGAAAACCATTTTGATACAAGATCGGCGTGGCGGATGGATCATCAGCGGTACATGGCCATTGGATGCCTCGACGTTCCTTGCCAGAGTAAAGCACTTGGGTCGGTTTGGGCATCTCCAAGCCGCTCCGAAACACGGTAGAAACCTGGGATTCCAGCAGTGGGTAGGACACGCCAGAGTATATTGGACAGACCGACGCTATCTCATCCATGATCGCATAGGCAGCGGGATAGTCGAACCCGCTATACCCCATCCGGCGGGCGAGTTCGCCGAACACCCATTGTTCGGGTTGAGCGCCACCACTCTTCGACTGGATGCTGGGCTTCACCCTTTGGATTCGCCGCTCCAGGCTGGTATAGGTACCGTCCTTTTCCGCGAAGGTAGACCGGGGCAGCACCACGTCCGCAACCTGGGCCAGCTGTCCCCAAAAGGTATCCTGCACCACCAGAAAGTCCAGGTTCTGGAGGGCCGCCAAGCCATCACCCAATCTCCCATTGGTAAAGTTAGGGCTGTCGCCAATGATCAGCATGGACTTGATCTGGCCGTCCCGCGCGGCATTGATGGCATCAGCAACGCCCAACCCCTGGGAAACTGAAATTGTACAATTCCAGGATCTTTCCAACGCCTTCACCACCGTCGCGTCTCTCAACGAGAGGTTCCCGGGCAAACGGTTCGGCACGCATCCCACGTCGGAGGCTCCCTGCTCGTTCATCCCCGACCGCATCGGGAAAATCCCGGCGCCGGGCTTGCCAATGTTGCCAGTAAGGAGGGCCAAGTTTACCAGGGACAGCACGCAGTCCCGCTGTAACTCACCAGGGAGGTTATCCAAGGCGTAGACCACTGCTCCGCCGTCTGCTTGGGCGAAGATACGGGCAGCCTCGGCGATGGCTTCCTCCGATACGTGGGTGACCCGGGTCACGTGGTCCATATCTATGGAGTTAAGGGTATAGTGCAGGGTGGCCGGTTCCTCGCAGTTTTCATCCATCCACTCGGTTTGCTCCAGGCCCTGGTCTACCACCGCTTTGAGGATGCCGCCCAGCAGCAGCAACTCGGTTCCAGGCACGGGACGCAGCCAAGAATCGGCGTAGCGAGTCAGTTCGACTTCGCGGGGATCAATCACGATCAGCTTGGCGCCACGCTGTGCGGCCTTCTTGATGGGCACGCCCACCACGTTTTGATCTTCGGTCAAGTTGGAGTTGAAAACCAAAATACAGCCTGCATGCTCCAGTTCCCAGATGGAGTTGGTGGCGGCGGCATACCCCAATGCTCGTTCCAGTCCCACCGTAAGCTCCGGCTGGATGTTTGAGGTCTGGTCAACGTTATTGGTACCCATCACCACCCGGGCGAATTTCTGCGCCAGGTACAGTTCCTCGTTGGTGCTGTTGGGTGATGCCAGTAGCGCGAAGGCATCACCTTTGAACTCCGGCAGGCGGCCAGCGATTACGTTTAACGCCTCGTCCCAGGTGGCCTCCTCCAATTGCCCATTGCGACGGACTAATGGCTGCTCGAGCCTGGCCGAGTCGTTCAGGAATTCCAGGCCAAACTTGCCTTTGAAGCAGGCTTGACCGTGGTTGGAAGGCGAATTTAACTCCGGCACAGCGCGAATCATCTTACCGGCACCATTGAATTCCAGATTAAGCTGACAACCCACCGGGCAATGGGGGCAGATAACCTGCTCGACCCGTCGAGCCTTCTCCCACTTATGTTCCCTTTCCACCAGGGCGCCCACGGGACACACATCAATACAGGCGCCGCAAAACTCGCAGCCGGATTCCAGCAACGAATCGCCAAAGGATGTCCCAATCAACGCCCGACCGGAGCGGTCGGTAAAGCAGAGCGCGGAATTGCCGCGCACCTCTTCACAGACTCGGACGCAACGCCCGCAGGTAATGCACAGGTTCAAGTCCCGGTCGTAGAAAGGGTCGCTGACCTCCAGAGGAATCTGGCGGTATTTGTACTCCAGCGGAGATTCCAGCTCCATGCCCAGATAACGGACAGTGTCTTTGAACTCGCATCGTTCGTTTTTTGGGCAGGTGATACAGCGGTCATTGACCGAAACATGGCGGAGGCAGACATCGCTGGGGCCGCAGATATCGACACGATGGCAGGTCAAGCATCCATTGGGATGTTCCGCTATGAGCATCTCCATCACCGAGCGGCGCAGTTCGTTGACTTCATGGGACTCACTGCGGATTTTCATCCCGTCGGCCACCGGCAGCGTGCAGGACGCCGGGAAGCCCCGGCCACCCTCCACCGACACCACACACATGCGGCAGGCAGCGAAGGGCTTCATGCCGGAGTGGTAGCACAGATACGGAATATAGATACCGGCTTCAATGGCGGCTTCCAGCACCATCTTGCCGGGCTGAGTCTTGATATCCACGCCATCAATGGCGATGGTTATATCGGTGGTAATATTTTCTGCCATACTTGCCCGCCTCAGACCCTATATCAAAACGTGGTTCGACAAGTCTGTCCCGAGCTTGCCGAAGGACTGGCCACGAACGGTGGCGAACCCGTCATCCGCTCATCCTGAGCTTGTCGAAGGATAACCTGTGTCAATCACCAAAGTTTTGAATAGCCAATTATTACTCAGGAGCGACCCTGAATTTTACCTTCTGGTTAGCTTTGGTGAAAATTTCACGCCGAGGCACGCCCCAGTGGGGCAGCGTCGCTCTAGAACATGAGCGTCAAACTCAGGGCCAAAATACTTGATGGCCGAAGAAACCGGGTTGAACCCCAGTTGACCGTGGCCGCACAACGACCCGGCTTGCATGTTCAAACCAACGCTGCGCATTAACTCCAGGTCGCCGCGCTCGCCCTCCAAACGGCAGATGCGCTCCAGAACTTCCAGCAAATGGCTCATTCCCATTCGGCAGGGGAAGCACTTGCCGCAAGATTCGTACTGGCAGAAGGCGATCAAGGCCCGGGTCAGATCGACTATGCAGGTGTCTTCATCCGCCGCTATAATGCCGCCAGAACCCAGGATTGCCCCGGCCTCCCGGAAAACTTCAAAGTCCAGGGCCAGGTCCATATTGTCGACCCCCAACACGCCCCCCAGCGGCCCACCAGTCTGCACCAGTTTCAGATCCTTACCGCCTTTGATTCCGCCAGCGATTTCATAAAGCACTTGGTTCAGATTTAGGCCCATGGGAACTTCCACCATGCCGGTGTAGTTCAGCGGGCCAGACAGACACAGAATGGCCGTGCCAGTGCTGCGTCCGTGGCCAATACCGGCGAACCATGCTCCGCCTTTGGCCACAATCTCCGGCACATAGGCCAAAGTCTTGACGTTATTAATGTTGGTCGGTTTGCCAAAGAGACCCACCTGGGCTGGAAAAGGCGGTCGGTATCGGGGCATAGACCGCTTGCCTTCAATGGCCTCCATCAGAGCAGTCTCTTCACCAGAGACATAAGAGTCTCCGGTAAGAGCGACTTCCAGGTCGAAGCTGTAATCGCTGCCCAGGATGTTCTGGCCGAGCAAACCCAATTCATAAGCCTGCTCCACCGCGCCCCGAGCACGATCTACCGGGCCGTCGTGGCCGTGGCGGACGAATATATACCCGTTGCTGGCTCCGGTGGCATAGCCAGCCAAGATGATGCCCTCAACCACCGTATGGGGATCGCTTTCCAGAATGCCCTTGTCGTTGAAGGCTCCCGGGTCGCCTTCCTCACAGTTGCACAGTACATACTTGACCGGCTCTTTGGAGCCAGCCAGGAAGTTCCACTTGGTGCCGGTAGCAAAGGCCGCTCCCCCTCGCCCCCGCAGACCGGATGCGTTAACTTGCTCCAGCATTTCCTGGGCGGTCATTTCGGTCAGCGACTGGTTAAGGGCCTGATAACCGCCATTGGCGATGTACTGATAGATGTCACCCGGATCAATGTTACCGGCGTTACGCAGAGCAATGCGCGTCTCACTGGCTTTCATTGGGTGAGCACTCAGCGCGGGAATGCCGTCGATGCTGCTTTCGCCAATGTATCCCAGAGCCAAGTGAGCCACCGGGGTTCCCAAGACAACATGGGAGGCGACTATCTCCTCGGCAGTCTCTGGCGTTACGTCACGGTAGATGACCCGGGAGCCGCCGGGCAGTTGCACATCGACCAGGGGCTCAGCAAAACAAGGGCCTAAGCAGCCAACTTCGCTGATTTGAGCGGCCACACCATGACGCTGCAAGGATGACTCCAGCGCGACCAGAACGGCATCGGAGCCCGCTGCTTTGCCGCAGAGGGCCGCGCCGACTCTAATCCAGGGAGTCTCCCCTTCGGTTAGCGACTTCCAGCGGCGGTCGGCCTCGGCGGCTAGCTCGACGAAACTCATAACCGCCTGCGCGAACCGAGCATGAACATTCCATTGGGTTGGTATCGAAATAGTCGCGGCACTTCAGTTGCCACCTTGGCCGTGAGGGCTGGGGCTGGCAAGGAGTGCGGTTACGGCGGCCCGCACTTTCTCCGGGGACTGCCGCCCCATTAGATTATGATCGGCGGATATGACCGGAGCCTGAGCGCAGGCACCCAGACAGGTGTTGTAGCGCAAAGAGAGTTTTCCATCTGAAGTATCACCCTCGCCTTCAACCCCGACCTGATCCAACGCGGCGGCAATAACCGCCATCGCCCCCATCAAATGGCAAGAGGGCCCCCAGCAAAGCTCTAGCTGGTGCTCACAGGGAGGGTCGAACCTGAAGTTGGGGTAAAAAGACGCTACCGCCCAGACGTCGTTGATGGTGGTGCCGGTGAGGTCGGCGACTTCTTCCACCGCGTCTTTCGGAATGTAACCAATGGCGTCCTCCACTGCCAGCAGTGAGGAAAGAACGGTAACGGTAGGTTGCGGCTGGTTGTGGATAGCGGCGGTTATCCTTTGCTTGAGTCCATCCATAACACGCGCACTCAGCTACTCCACAGCAAATTATCGGTTCGTGAAATTTGTAACAATCTCCACCGCAATGGTAGCACAGAGGCCGTCGGCGATTCAACTAGAAACGGCTAGGATTGGAAGGAAATAGCTTAGTCCACAATCAGCAATTCAGCCACTAGGAAGCCGGGGCCTCCAGCAACTTGCTCATCGCCGATTGGAAAATTTCGTAGGGGTGCGCCCCGGTGAAGAGCAGGTTGCCCACCACAAAGGTTGGTATCCCTCGGATGCCGTGCCCCAGGGCTTGCTGGTATTGCTCCATAACGGCAGGTGTGTACAGGCTGCTCTCCAATCCCGCCAGCAACTCAGTTGAATTCAACGAAACTTGCTGAGCCAGGCCCTCAATCACCGCCAGGTCGCCCAAGTCTTGTCCATCTTCCCAGTAGGCTTTGTAGGCCGCGTGGTGGAACTCCATGAACTTGCCCTGCCGCTGGGCGTACTCGGTGGCCTCCAAGATGTACATGGTGTTGGGAGTGACTTTGGGGGGCCGCATGATCAAGTTGGACTCGCTGGCTTGACTCCGCAGAGGCTCGCTAAGCTGGCCGTCGGCCTCACCGGGTCGGGGTTGCCGCACAATACCTTCCTTGGGGGTATCTGGCCGCAGCAAATACGCTTGGCCGACGATTGAAATGTTGTAGTCTTGACTCAACCGGTCGACTCTTTCCAGGCCGACATAGCACCAGGGTCAAATATAGTCGTACCAGACTACTACTTTAACCGGGTCGGAAGTGTTGAGGGGATGCTGGACAGGTTCGGTCATAACTACTCCTGTTCCATTTTGATGAGTTGGAGGGGAAGAACAGGTGGAGTCTAGCAGCGACGTGTTGGCTGGTCAACCGGGTGTTTATATCTTGCGATGCCGTTTGAAACCGTTTGATACCGTGGTTAAAAATCAAAACTAGTTTCTGTAGGTGGAGGAACTAAAGGGAACTGAGGTCAACAAGCGAGAGTTGCTGCTATCCGAACACCTGCTTGACTACCTCGAGCAGATGAGCCGGACTGAAGGGTTTGGCCAGCATGCCAAAGGCCCCGGCGGCCATGATTTCACGAATGGCTTGCTGGCCGGGGTTGCCGCTGGAGACTATCACCTTCACCAGAGGGTCTAGCTCCCGAAGCTTGTGGAAGGTGGTGAGGCCATCCATGCCGGGCAAGGACATATCAAGGATGACGGCCTTAGTCGCGCCATCTGAATCTTGATAAGCTTTGAGGGCTTCTTCGCCACTGGTTACACCAACGACTTCCATTTGTTCGCTTTTCAGTATCTCAGCAATCAGCACATGGATAATCGCTTCATCATCCACGACCAACAGGGTTTGGAGAGTTTGCGCGCCCTCAAACCTGAGTGCCGCATTGGTCTCAGGTGGCATCTCCTGCATGACCGGCCAGTAGATATCGACACAGGTACCTACCGAGAGTTCACTAGACACTTCGATGAATCCCTGATGAGCGTGAACCGCATCATAAACAATGGTCAGGCCCAGACCCCGGTCCTTGCCGTACTTGGTGGTAAAGAAAGGGTCAAACATTGATCCCTTGACCGAATCTTCCATTCCCTCTCCAGTGTCGCTGACCCGTAGGCGTAGATACGGGCTCTTGACGCCTGAAGCTGGCTCGGTCACTTGCTCCAATGTGGTCTCCCAGCAGAGTCTGCCGCCTTCCGGCATGGCCTCGACCGCGTTCTGCCAAAGGTGCCGGCAAATCTGTTCAAGCTGGTCGCCATCACAGAGCAGGGACGGCAAGCCACGGCTGGGCTCAACTTGAACTTGCACCGTAGTGGGCAGGTCTACTCTAGCCTTGGCCAAGAATTCATCAACCGAGCTGCTCAAATCCAGTTGGGTCAGCTCAACCGGCTTGTTGTTGGCGAATGCCGAAAGCCAGCTAGTCAGTTTTAGCGCCTCACCGGCCGAAGCCTCAATCTGCTCCGCCATTCCCCGATTGGGTTCATCGTCTTTTAGTCGAGTCTGCAAGATAGATGCGAAGCCCTGCATCACCGCGATGAAATTGTTGAAATCATGGGCGGTCCGGCGGGAGAAGCGTTTGGCGACTTGAATGGAATGGTCCAATTGAGCGTCGTCGATCCTAGAGCGCACGCGGTTGGCCGCCGGTTCGTTCGAACTACCGTTGGGCGTTACAGGATTATCTGGTTTGGAGTTGTAAGCTTGAGACAGCATTAGCTTCTGGCCTCTAACGTGCCGTGGTTTAACGAAACCATTCTCTTGAGCGGCATGAGAGATTTTCGGGTTTCGAATGACATGTGCATATTGTGGGTCAGGTCAGCTAGATTCTTAAGGGTGACAACCCACAAGCGTAGGAGGGTGTTTCGCCAAACCGGCTATGCCGATAACGGAAAACCCAAAGGTTTCAGGTTGGGATTGGGAGGTTGGTGGGGGCTTTGACCGAGTGATTGCCTACTCTTCTACCTGGTCTTGCAATTGGGTAATGCGCTGGTGTTTAGCTGGCTGAAGTGAATGAGGAGCCGCCGCCAGGAGTGGAGCGAGGTCGCTCAGGCTGGCTATCCGGATGCAATCGTTTATATCGGGATGGAAGCCGCCTCGATCGATCAACACCGGATGGATTCCCACCCCACGGGCACCCAATACGTCGGACCGATGCTGGTCACCCACGTGAACTGCCTCTTGCGGCGCAACCGTGGCCCGCTCCAATGCCGCCAAAAATATGGGAGCTCCGGGTTTTTCTGACCCGATCTCAGCCGAGTCGACGACGAAGTCCACGTATTGGCCAATACCCAGCCGCCGACAAATCTCCAGCATGTCTCTCCGCAGGTTGGAAATTATGCCCACCTGAAAACCACTATTGTGCAAATGGGCCAGCGCAGCCACGGTATCATCAAAGAGCATAAACTCTTTGGGCACCGAGGCCGCCATCTCCCAGATTCTTTGGGCCAAGTCTGGGCTAACCGAGAGGCCGGCATTATCCAGAATCATTTGTTCGTAGCTGGTAAAAAATTTCAGGCGGTCCTCGTCAGAACGCAATGCGAGAGGTCGGTTTTCATTCTCCCGATTAAAATAAACATCAGCGATGGCGTACCCATGCTTAACGCCTTCTTCTGAGATGTTCAGCCCAAATTCCTGACACGCCGATTGCTGAATCTGTTCTAGTGGGGGCCAGAATTTCACCAGGGTATTGTAGAAATCAAAGAATACTGCTTTTATCATTTAGGTATTATTTTCTCGCCAATACGTACCGTCACCCCAGCCGCATATTGCAGGGGCCGGATCTAATGGGTCAGTCCAACACTAAATGGGAAGGCTGTGGCATTCTAGCATACTGCCACAGAGATGTGAATCCTAATCATCTGAACCGGCTACTGGCCAATCCTATAATCAGCGACCGTAGGGCCTGCACGGGGTCGATTCCAGCCGTATTGAATCTCCGGTCGCCGCCGGTACTACACCAGTATCATAATTGCAGCAACAGCCGCAAAGTATCGGCGACTTCTATCGGTGAATCTAACCGGTACCGGGCCTTGGTGGGATGCCCAGCGGGGCCAACAAAAACTGCGATTCCACCGGCATCCTGAACGACGCTAAATCCAGCCTCATCGGTAAGGTCATCCCCAAAATAAGTGGCTAGCGTGGCATCGGCTAGTGTGCTATTGAAATGAACATCCATAATCTTGGCTATGGCCTTGCCTTTATCCCACTCCACGTTGGGACGAACTTCCAAGACCTTCTTCCCGCGTGTAATCCTAACAACATTGTCGCCAACATCAGAGGCCACGACGCTATTGAACGTATTTTCCACCTGGTCTACCAGGTCTTCAGGAGTCAGGCGGTAATGCACGCTCAATGTAAGCCCTTTGTTCTCAACTATTACCCCCGGGTATAGGCTCAACTCCCGGCTTAGCTTTTGGCAGATCAGTTCCAAGTTTTCACTGAAGGCCATAGCTTCTGGATGGAGAAACTGTTCGCCCAGCCCAGCCATTTCCAAGCCGTGGTTTCCAGCGTAAATAATGTCGCTCACGCCCACCCGTTCTTGAACATCCGCCAAACTCCGACCGCTAATTACGCCAAGAACAAACCTGGAGTTAGCCTTCAAACCGTTGAGTAGTTGCCGTGTGTCTGATGACAGAATGGCCTGCTCAGGCCGGGGGACTATCGAAGACAGAGTGCCATCATAGTCGAGCAAAAGCAAAGTCCGGCTTGCCCGCCGAAACTGTTCCATAACACTGGGCCAAACGCTCAACAAGTGGGGCATAAAAACTAGCGGTTATTTGGACTAAAGCGCCGAAGACGACATAACTTCACCTTGGGACGCTCGACCGCGTCGGGCACGCTGAAGGAGCTGCACCAACATTTGGGCTGCCCATTTGTAGATATTGTTCTCCTGCACGGTGGAGCGCATTTGCTGCATGCGCCATTGACGCTCCGGCTGGGGCATGGTGACCGCCTTGAGGATATTGTCGGCAAATTCTTCAGTGGCGTAAGGGTTGACGATGAGGGCCTGCGTTAGCTCAAGAGCAGCTCCGGTGAAAGGACTCAAGATCAGGACTCCATCCTCGTCGAAGCGGCTGGCAGCGTATTCTTTGGCCACCAGGTTCATACCGTCATGCAGCGAGCTTACCACGCAGAATTGGGCCAGCCGACGCAGGGCCATCAACGTATCCCCAGGCAAATCGTCGGGCAAATAGATAATGGGCTGCCAGCCATTCCTGGCGAATTTACTGTTGATATCATCCAATAACTGCTCAATCTGTTCGGCCAGCCAGCGATAGGCATCAATGTCGGCCCGACTGATTACTCCAGCCTGGATGAATACCACTTTCTCAAGATATTGAGGGTATTTCTCAAAGAATCGACCAATGGCCTTGAAGCGGTGCGGTATCCCCTTGGTATAGTCGATTCGGTCGATGCCCAGACCCACAACCTGGCCTTCCAGATTCAATTCATTGACCAGGCGTTCCATTTCCAGATCAACATCGTCGCTCTGAGCTTCCCGGTTGATCTGCTCAAAGTCTACGCTAATTGGGAATGGCCGGACGAGGGTCGTTCCGCCTTTATAGCTGGCGAAGTTGTATTCCTGGTCAACTCTGGCGTCTAAAGATCTGGAAACGCTGGCGACAAAGTTGTTGGAATGCTCACCGATATGGAATCCGAGCAAATCGTTGCCCAACAAACCGTCGAGTATCTCTTCCTGCCAGGGGCATATCCGAAAAATGTCGGGGTTGGGCCAGGGAATGTGCCAGAACTGGCCGGTGATTACGTCGGCGTCCGCTGAACGCAGCAGCCGGGACAACAAGGCCAGATGATAATCTTGAATAAAAACGACAGCGGGCTTACTGCCGATTTCATCCAATATGTTACCGGCAAACGACTCGTTAACTCTTTGGTATGTCTGCCAGTCTCGCAATTCAAACGTAGGCTCAGTGTAGGCATTGTGACAGAGAGGCCAGAGAGCGTCGTTAGAGAACCCGTAGTAGTACCCTTGTTCTTCCTGCTCAGTCAGCCACAAGAGCCGCAACGCATACTTTGGGTCGTCGGGGGGTACCATCACCTTATTGCCCGCTTCCACCACCAGACGATCGCCGGTTCCGCCCCCGTGAGCCACCCACGTCCCGCCGCAGGCTTGCATCAGAGGATCAATTGCGTTAATCTGAGGTGGCCCCCAAAAATCGG
>MUCJ01000042.1 GCA_002816715.1 SAR202 cluster bacterium Casp-Chloro-G3
GTTAATGTCGGTATTCACCCCGTCACGGCCCTCTTGTACAGATACGAGTGATGGGTTCAGAGGAGCGATTTTCTGCCGATACGCGGGGTGGAATTGCCATAATTAGAATTGCTGCCTCCGGGAAGATTATGGTTGACAATCCGCTCCTGCTATCGCATATTTATAAGTTGGAATTACCACCGTAAACGAACACATACCAGGGCAATGCACCATTGCCAAACCAACGATGAATCCAACAATTAATCAAGGAGGCTAGAATGCCAGATATGCAGTTGGCTTTTGATGAAGAAGCCCGAACCAGTCTGATGCGCGGTGTCAACGAATTAGCTAAAGTGGTTGGGCTGACTCTGGGCCCCAGCGGACGCAATGTCTTACTGGCCCGCACTTGGGCGCTGCCGGTGGTATGCAGCGACGGAGTAACCGTCGCCAAAGAAGTGGAGTTGTCCGACCCTTACGAAAACATGGGCGCGCAACTGGTCAAAGAGGCCGCCTCCAAGACCAACGACGTGGTCGGTGACGGCACCACAACTTCTGTGGTTCTAGCCAGGGCCATCGTCCAACAGGGGTTCAAAAACGTCGCCGCGGGCGTCAGCGGGATGACGCTTAGAACCGGAATCAACAAAGCGGTCGCCGCTGTAGTTGAGGAAATTGGCCGGATGTCGGTGCCGGTGGAAAACCGGGAACAGGTCGCCAGGGTCGCTGCGCTTTCGGCCCATGAAGAAACCATTGCCGAGTTAATCGCCGACGCCATGGACAAGGTAGGCCGCGAGGGTGTGATCACCATTGAAGAGTCCAAGAGCATGAACGACGAGCTTGAAGTCGTTGAAGGCATGCGCCTGGATCGGGGCTATCTGTCCCCCCACTTTGTCACCGACGCCCAGCGCATGGAAGTAGTGCTGGAACAGCCTCACTTCCTGATTACAGACCGGAAAATCAGCGCCGCCAAAGATATTGTCCCGACTCTGGAAAAGCTGATCGAAGCTGGTCGGCGCCCGCTGGTGGTCATCGCTGAGGACGTTGATGGTCAGGCGCTCGCCACTATGGTCGTCAACAAGTTGCAGGGCACCATTGACTGTGTAGCAATTAAAGCCCCCGGTTTCGGCGACCGCCGCAAGGCCCTCCTTGAGGACATGGCCATTATGACCGGCGGCACCGTGATTAGCAGCGACACCGGTCTGACTCTTGACTCGGTTGAGCTTACCCACCTGGGTGCCGCTCGCCGGATGATTGCGCTGAAAGACGAGTCTACCGTGGTCGAAGGCGGCGGTTTGGAAGAAGCAATTCACGGGAGAATTGAGCAGCTCAGAGTCCAGATTGACAACACCACCTCTGACTACGACCGGGAGAAATTGCAGGAGCGACTCGCGGCGATGGCTGGCGGGGTGGCCGTGATCAAGGTTGGAGCCGCCACCGAACCGGAGCTCAACGAGCGCAAATCCCGAACAGAAGACGCCTTAGCCGCTACCAGAGCGGCGGTGGAAGAGGGCATTGTCCCCGGCGGCGGTGTCGCCCTGATTCGGGCTGAGCACGTCCTGGAGGAATTGGAGAAACAGCTAAGCGGCGACGAAGTGCTTGGCGTGCGAATCGTCAGAAATTCGCTCTGCGCACCTCTGATTCTCATCTCCGAAAATGCGGGGCATCCTGGCCAAGTGATCTTGGAGCACGTGCGCAACGGCGAGGGAGACTGGGGCTTTGACGCCGAGAAGGGCGAGTACGGTAACCTGATCCAGCGGGGGATTATCGACCCGGCCAAGGTAACCAGGTCTGCTCTGCAGAACGCGGGCAGCGTAGCGGGTATGATACTTACCACTCAGGCTGTGGTCAGCGAGATTCCCAAGTTTGTGCCTCTGCCGGCGGACATCAAAGACTTCATGCACGACTAGACAGACTGATAGTCCAACCCAGTAAGCCGGCCCGGAGCGATGTGAGTTAGAATATCCTCCGGGCCTTTATTTTTTTTGCGGAGGGGAGGGGATATGAGCGGAGAAGTATTAGGTAGAGAGTCAATTACTGAGCTAATGCGGGTGACACCCCCACTGATCGGAGAGTTTTTGTCCCTGAGCGACCAGCTTCAGCCAAACGGCTTCGACCTGACTCTGCACGAAGTCAGCGAACTGCTTACCCCGGGCAGCATGGGACGGGACTCGGAAAAGCGGGAAGTCTCCGACACTCGATGCTTGGAGTTCGACCAGGACGGATGGCTCCATCTGTCCCCGGGTTCATATATGATTACTTTGAACGAAGTAGTCGCCCTACCCTTGGACTTGATGGCGTTGGGCAGGCCCCGTTCCAGCCTCCTGCGCAGCGGCGTGAGCATCCATACCGCAGTGTGGGATGCCGGGTATCAAGGGCGGTCACAAGCGTTGCTGGTGGTGTACCATCCTCTTGGCTACCGGGTGCAGAGGGGCGCACGAATAATGCAGTTAGTATTCATGCGGCTGGGAATGCCGGTTGAGCAGGGCTATCAAGGCAGGTACCAACTAGAAAACCTGCAAGGTTCAGAGGTCTGATTCTAGCGAAGGCCATGGCCGAAATAAAGACTATTGTCAAGGAATACGCCAGGGAACTGGGCTTTGATCTGGTGCGGGTGACCTCGGCAGAGGAATTTGCCGAGGATAGAGCGATAGCGTTGGACCGAATCAAATCCGGCCTGATGGATGGCCTGCCCTGGTACACCGCAGATCGGGTCAATAGGGGCACCAAACCCCAAGAACTGCTGCCCCACGCTCGCTCCATCATCTGCCTCGGCCTCAACTACTTTCAGGAAGCAAGCTCCCAGCCGGATAGCCCCTCTCCCAAGGGTAAAGTCGCCCGCTACGCCCGGGGCCGGGACTATCACCGAGTGATCAAGCAACGGATGAAGCAGTATGTAATTGGCCTTTCGGAGCGAATAGGAAGCTCGGTAGCCGCCCGCTGGTACGTGGATGACGGCCCGATGTTGGACCGGGCCGCCGCCAACCGGTCGGGGCTGGGCTGGTTTGGCAAGAACACCAACATTCTAACGCCTGAACTGGGTTCCTGGGTGTTCCTCGGCCAGATCATCACCGACCTGGAACTGGAACCCGACCCTCCACTGACCAAGACCTGCGGCAGCTGCGTCCGGTGCATTGATGCCTGTCCTACCGGGGCCATCATCGCACCTTACGTCATCGACAACACTCGCTGCATTTCCCACCTGACCATCGAGAATCGGGGACCGATACCAATCGAGCTACGACCCAAGATGTTGGACTGGGTCTTCGGCTGTGATATCTGTCAGGAAGTCTGCCCGGTCAACCGCAAAGCACGGCCCAATAATGAACCCGCCTTCCAACGGGATGGCCTTACGCTAATTGATCTGGTTGAACTGTTGGCGATGTCCGAAGAGCAGTTTCGGCAGAGGTTCCAAGGGACTCCAATCATGCGGGCCAAACGGGTGGGACTGAAACGCAACGCCTGCGTGGCCCTGGGCAACCGGCAAGACCCGGCGGCGATACCCGCTCTAGATCACGCCCTGACCGAAGAGGAACCACTGGTTCGATGCCACGCAGCCTGGGCGCTGGGACAAATTGGCGGATTGCAGGCCAAGTCAGCCCTCACGCGAGCAGCGACCAGCGAGTCAGATTCACAAGTCATCGCCGAGCTTGATGCGGCGCTGTCCGAACTTGGAGCCGCTAGCCAGCGTTCTGATTAACCGGTTGGGCCTCGGGCCTCTTCCCGCCGCCCCCGTTGGGCGCCACTTTCTGGCCATTCCGGTTGGGGCCGCCAACACCTCGATTCCGCCGAGGCCGGGACTTGGGCTTGTCTTGGGGCGGTTCCGAGGGCGGCACATATGCGGGGCCAAACTTGAGCTTCTTCATTTCCTCTTCGATGATGAAGAAGTCGTTCTTAGGCAGCAGATGTAAATTCCCCTGGAAGGCCATATACCAGTTCTCCGGCGGCCAGCGGCGAATATAGTCGAGCCGGTGCGCCAGCAGTCCAGCCTGGATGTATTGACGCTCTTCCAGCACCACCTCGGGTTTAATGTCGATGCGGTACAGCCAAGTGGCGCTCCCCTCGTTTTGCCAAACTACGGTCTGTTCTTCCCGATAGGTTGAAGTTAGCGTGGCGGTCGCGGTGAAGCACCGAATGCCGGTCACGTAATAGAGCAACCGGTCTCCCGGCTCCACCCGCTGGACTTTTCGGCGGTATTCGGACTTCAGACCTTGGATGGTGAAGTCCAGGTTTTTAGTAATGTTAAAGTTGTCTTCGTTGCAGACAACCATCCAGAAGTTGCGGGGCATCCCTCACCTCTGAGCACAGTTTACGGCGTTACTAACCGCTTATGACGGTTTTAACTGATGCATCTTATTCATTTTAACAATAACCCTGCGCTAATGTAACCTCACCTAAGACCACCTTGGCGAGGATTCAATAATCCGACGGGTGTTTCCCTCATGGTCTCTTTCCCAACTCCAGTAGCTAGCACGGCCGTTGTCCTATCTACCGGATTGTTGTAATATCATGCAGGTTCAACAGCATTGGCGTCACCAGCTATGCGGTCAAGAGCAATCAAGCGCCGGTTGTTGACCTTTAAATTAAGAAACTAGGAGCGGAGGCAGCGGAGATGTCAACCAGCACTTCCAGACAGCGAGATATCGCCATCGTCGGGGTGGCCGAATCAGACGTGATGGGCACTGTCCCGAACAAATCTTCCCTACAGCATCACGCCGAAGCCGCCCACAACGCGTTGGAAGACGCTGGTCTCGCCAAGAGTGATATTAACGGTCTGCTCACCGCTGGCTTTTCGACGCTGGCCACCGCCGAATATATGGGCATTCAACCCAGCTTCACCGACAACACCTCGGTGGGCGGCTCATCTTTCGTGATTCACGTTGCCCACGCCGCCGCCGCCATCCGAGCCGGCTACTGCGACACGGTTTTAATCACCCACGGACAGGCCGGACGTTCTACTCGCGCCAGAGTGCCGGTGGACCCCAACCTGCCGGTGGCCCAATATGAGGCTCCCTACGGACTGGTTGGCCAGCCCATCAACTACTCAATGGCCTGCACCCGTTACATGCATGAATACGGCGAAGACCGAACCCGCCAGGCGATGGCGGAAATCGCGGTTTCAACCCGCAAGTGGGCCAACCTGAACCCCAAGGCCGCGATGCACGACACGTCCATGTCTTTCGACGAATACCACGACTCGCGCTGGGTGTCCTGGCCCTTCCACCTCTTCGACTGCTGTCTGGTCACCGACTCCGGAGCGGCCATCATCGTGACCACCGCCGAGAAAGCCGCCAGTTGTCGAAAACAGCCGGTCTGGCTGCTGGGAGCGGCGGAGAGCCACGACCACAACATCATCAGCGCGATGCCCAGCTTCACCTCGCTGATCGCCCGCGAGACCGGCCCCAAGGCTATGGGCCGGGCGGGCATCAAGCACGACGACATCGACTTGACCATGATATACGACTCGTTTACCTACACCGTCATGCTGACTCTGGAGGGGCTGGGCTTCTGCAAACAGGGCGAAGCCGCCGATTTCGTCGCCAATCAGCGCACCGCTCCTGGCGGAGACTTTGCCCTGAACACCAACGGCGGCGGCCTGTCCTACACCCACCCCGGCATGTATGGCAGCTTCTTGCTGGTGGAGGCCGTACGTCAACTGCGAGGTGAGTGCGGAGATCGGCAGGTGAAGCATCGCGCCGACCCCACACAAAACGCCAAGCTGGCTATCGTTAACGGCACCGGCGGTTCATTGTCCTCAACTGGCACAGTGGTACTGGCGACCGACTAGGGTCGTCGGGGTATAATAGACTTATGGATATTGCAATAATCGGTCTGGCCCAAAGTGGCAAGACCACCGTTTTTAACGCCCTGACCCAGGGCACCGCCCAAGCCATTGGATCAGCAGGCGGGGTATCTGAGACGCACATCGGCGTGGTTAAAGTGCCCGACCCCCGGCTGGGCGTTATGGCCGGGATATTCAATCCTAAAAAGGTCACCCCCGCTGAAATCAAGTACTGGGACATTCCCGGCGCAGTGCACGACGGCAAGTCCCAGGGAATCACCGGCCGCCACCGCAATGTGCTACAAGCCGCCAACGCTTTTCTGCTGGTAGTCCGCGCTTTCGAAAATCCTTCGGTTCCCCACCCGCAGGTGACAATAGACCCGGCCCGGGATTTGGAAACCATGCTTAGCGAGATATTCTTCGCTGACTTGGAAGTCATGGAGCGGGCCGTCGAACGCCTGCCCGACGCCATCAAGAAGGCCAAGCCCGAAGAGAGGCCAACGGCGACCAGGCACCTAGAAGCAGTCCAGAAAGTCAAAGCCGGTCTGGAGGCGGGCATACCCCTGCGGCAACAGCAACTGACTGAGTCGGAGTACTCGTTCATGGTCAACTACCAGCCGCTGACCGGGAAGCCGGTGATTGTGGTATTCAACACCGACGAGTCGGACCCGGCATTTTCACCCGACCAGTTGAATTTGGCAGCAAGCTCTATGTCAGACCTGGGTTTCGTCAGCCTGTCCGCCAAGCTGGAGGCCGAACTAGCCATGATGCCCGCCGAAGAAGCAGCCGAGTTCCGTCAGGACTTGGGCCTGGGCGAATCAGCGCTATCTCAGGTGATTCGGGCCAGCTACCAGACAGTCGGCCTGGTGTCCTTCCTAACCGTGGGAGAGGACGAGGTGCGGGCCTGGAGCGTCAAGAAGGACCTGCCCGCTCAAGAGGCGGCGGGCGCCATTCATACCGACTTCACTCGGGGCTTTATCCGCGCCGAGGTGATCCCCTACGAAGACCTGGCCCGGTGCGGAAGCCTGGTTCAAGGCCGCAAAGAGGGTGTGCTGCGATCAGAAGGGAAGACTTACCCGGTCAAAGATGGCGACGTGATCCACTTCTTGATCAACGTATAGACCCACAGGTGCCGTCCAATGCTGACCATCCGCACCTTCAAGCTCACCGACGCCGAGGACGTGCGCCAACTTTTCACCCAGGGCATGTTGGACTTCGCTCAGGGTACTGACCTGGAAAACCGGGTCAGAAGTTACATTGACCGCTCCCTCTCCGACGACCTGGCCGACATACCCTCAAATTATCAGAACCATCCCAGTAACAACTTCTGGGTGGCTGACTTGTCCGGTGAGGTTAAGGGCATGGTTGGCATCCAGAAACACAACGACGACGAAGCCGAACTGCGCCGTATGAGCGTGGCTGGCGATGCCCGCAGACAGGGCATTGGCTGGAAATTGCTGGAGACCGTTGAGGACTTCTGCCACGAACAGGGTTATTCCCAGATATTTCTCACAACATCGTCCCCACTGGTGGCAGCAATTGCCATGTACCAGAGATACGGCTTTCAGCTAACCGGCATGGAGCAATACGGGCAGATGTCGATCCACCGCTATCTCAAAAAGCTGGAACGTTGAAACTAAGTAAGGGCGCGGCATAACCTGCCCATTAGTCTGCCTTATCCAGCGGCCTGGCAAAGCTCAACTCGTGCCCGTCCGGGTCGTTAACATGAAAGTAGCGTTCTCGCCAAGGAGCATCCCGGGGGGTTGTGGTTGGTTTCTCCCCAGCATCCACCAACCGTCGGTGCAGTTCGTCCACGTCATCGACATAGAATATTACGCGCCCCCACCAACTGCGCTCACCTTCAGTTGACTGAATCAGGTTCAGATACCCGTCGCCCACCTTGAAACTGGTGAAGTCGGCATCCGGCCCGCCGTAGAGCAGGTGCAATTCCACGATGCCCTGGTAGAAACCCACCGACCGGGACATATCCTGAACCGCTAGAGTGATGGCGCTAATGTTCTGAACCGTCATTTGTGCCTAGACCCAGGATGCTGCTAGTAAGACTTGAATAGCTCTCCCCACTCGGTTTCCAGGGCAGCCTGGATTCTACGACGCCCGTGAGTCTTCAGCCAGTAGCCGTTGTGGTATAGGTTGGAGGCCAGAAATGACCAACCAGCAATAGGACTGCGCAGCAGCATGTTCTCCAGGAACTTCAACGGCCCCCAATAAATCAGCTTCTGACCACGGCTGGCAAAGGTATTCTCCGTGCCACTGAAGCCCCAGTTAACGTTACTGATGTCCTCGCCAACCACGTCGATTTGAGATATGTCCCCGCAGCCCAGGCCGCGCTCGTGGGCCAGCCGGATGAACTTGATGCTCATTGGATCGAACCCCATCATGTGAGCCGCCACCGCGTCAATCGCCACCTGGTCGGCACTGGCCAGGATACGATCTTTGATGTGCCATCGCATCGCCCGGGGGCCGGGGCCGTCACCAGCGAAAGTGCCGTCCATCACCGCGAAAATGCCGGGATGAATCTCTTTCTGGATGGCCAGCAGGTCAACCAGAGTCTCGTGGATCACGGAATGAGTCCAGTGCCGCTTGCGGTGCAACAGGCCGCCAAAGGCATTTTTCATCGCGCCGGTCATGGTCGTAAAGACGTGGGTCTTCATGGTCGGCAGGTGGATGATATTCTTTCCCTCAAATATCTGGGGAATCTGGATACCTTCCGGGAAAATATCGTCCAGGACCAGCATTTGGGCCTTGGGCTTGTAGTCCACCCAGACATTGGGCGGAGTATCCAAGTGAACGTTAGTCAGGTTGTACTTGTCCTGCACAACTTTCTGCTTATTGTTGACTTCACCCTCAAAGGAATCGACCACCACCGTGCCGTTATGGGCGGCGATCAAGTCTTGGTGGCCCAGCTTCTGCATGGCTTGAATCACGCCCTCCAACTGCCAGGGCGAAGTGGAACAGGCGGGATACCAGTGCTGCCAGGAGATGTTTATCTTCAGCAAGGTGGACAGTTCCGGACTGATGTGCTGCTCAATTCCCGCCATCCGCATGGCCTGGTCAATGTCTTGCAGCACCGTATCAGGTCTGGTGGCCACCACCGCAACCACCGCCTTGCCAGTGGGCGGCGATTTGGAAACAGCATCAGATTCTGACGGCCTGGGAATCAAGTTATCGCCGATGGACATCGAATATCACTCCTTGGTCATTGAGAAAAAGTGGTCGGGAAAATACTTTAGCATCAACTATTCAGCACCAACACCAGTATTACAGCTACAATCCAGCCGAGCACCGCGGTCAGGAAGGGCGCGTCTCGGGTGACTAAACGCTCGGGATATTCAGCTTCCGGGCTGGTATTCAGCAAGTATAGATAACGGAACAGGCCAAACACCACAAAGGGAACCGTCAATAACATAGTTTGATTAGCCGGCAGGTTCTTCGCTTCCACCGCGTAGAGAGTATAACTCACCAGTGCCGCCGTTGCCGAAATACTCAGTAGCTGGCTGATGAAGGGGCCGGTGTAACTGCGGAGCACCGACCGCTGCTGTTCAGCGTCCTTCCCGGACAACCGGACTTCGGCGTAGCGGCGACCCAAGACAATGAACATGGCTCCGGCGGCGGTTACCATGTACAGCCAGGATGAAGGTACAACCCCAACCGCCACTGCTCCGGCCCCCGCCCGAATGACATAGCCGCTGACGACCATAATTATGTCGACTAGAACCGCTTTTTTTGCGCCCCAAGAATATGCTACGTTGATGCCGATGTACAGTATGCCAATGCCGCCCAAGACCCAGTCCAGGTAGAACATGACCGACAAGCCACCCAGACCAAGTATCAGCATCAAAACAATGGCAATAGGGACTGTGACACTGCCCGAGGCAATGGGGCGATGCCTTTTGGTGGGGTGGCGGCGGTCCGCCTCCCGGTCTAGCAGGTCATTGAACAGGTAGACCGAGCTGGAGACCAAGCAGAAGGCCAGGAACAATGTCACCAGCCGTAACAGCAGTCCCGGAATTGGCTCCAGATTGTTCAGAGACCAGACCTGGTTGATGGCGAAAAGGATGGGCAGGAACAGCAGACCGTTTTTGACCCACTGTTTGGGTCGCAGTGCCCTCAGGTGCGCTATCGGACCCCGGTACACCGGACCGTCAGTACCATTTTTGACGATGTCGTCCACAGTTCCTAAAAATTCAGTCGCTGAATTAACCCCTGAATACAGGCGGCTAACATCTTCAGCATACCAGGAAATATGAGACTCATTCCTGCTTTAATACCACCAGGTGGTACCGATTAAGGACCACCAGGGCGATCATTCCAATCCCAACTGCGAGCCACAACGTGACCAGACGTATCAATAAAGTCGCCGTTGAAGCAGCGTCTCTGGCGACTCCAGACTGCTGCAACAATGCCAGCATTGTCCCTTCAGTACCGATTAACCCGCCCGGCAATGTGGTGATGGCTCCAGCAATGGTGGCCGAAGCATAGATGGGCAGAGACTGTAGGGCCGACACTTCAGAATTCAGTCCGATAAGCACCAACCAAAAGGCCAAGCCCTCACTTAACCAGGCCAAAACCCCTAAACTGACGGCTACGAGCATTGGTCTAGGGGCGGTTAGCCTCCGGAGGCCCTCTCGTGACAACTGTACTTCATCCCGCCAACGGCGCAATACCGGCAATTGGAACAGGCGCTCATTGTGTTTGGAGACCAGAAACCAGGTCAAGAATCCGCTGAGGGTCAGGACGACGATCAAAATCCAGCGAATTGACACCGGCAGCAGCGCCAGACCAACCAGACCCATCAAGACGACGGCCACCACGTCGGTGAGCCGCTCCATCAGGATGGCCGGTATTGAGGAAGACAGGCGAACTCCGGCTCGATTCCTCAGAAAGTACCCCTTCACCAACTCACCGACTTTTCCGGGAGTCATCGACAATGTCAGTCCGGACAAGAAAACCAGAAGGCTGAGTTGGAGCGGTATTTCAATTTTGAGGACTCTCAAATAATAGCACCAGCGGAGGAATCGTAAGAGGTAATTCAGCAGGGCCAGCACGATAGCCACCGAGAGATAGTGAATGGGGAAAGAAGCTATCCGCTGACCTACGTTCCTGATATCGCCATAGGCCGCCAAACCAACAAACACCAGCACCGCCAACAATATTAACAGCAGTAATTTGCGGCTAGTCACTGTTTGGCTGATTCAATCCGTTAATCTGCGCCGCCAGATAGCCAGCGCCAAATCCGTTGTCGATATTCACTGTCGCTACTCCGGGAGCGCAGCTATTTAGCATTCCCAGCAATGCGGCCAGACCCTCAAAGCTAGCGCCGTAACCGACGCTGGTCGGCACCGCAATAACCGGCGCCGACACCAACCCAGCAAGCACGCCGGTAATAGCCGCTTCCATACCCGCCACCACTACAATCACCTTGGCTCGCTGGATAGTGGGCAAGGAGTCTAGCAAACGATGCAGGCCCGCCACACCAACATCGTTGACTCTCTCCACTTTGCTGCCCATCAATTCGGCGGTTACCGTTGCTTCCTCGGCCACCGGCAAATCAGCCGTCCCGGCGGTTAGCACCAGGACGCCTTCCCGCTGCTCAAGGGATGAAGTTCCCGGAACTATGATTGATCTAGCCAGTTGGTTGTAAGTGGCGTCAGGATTCTGACGCACGACCAGTTTGTAAGCATCTGGACTAGCCCTGGTGACCAGCACCGGATGCCCATGGCCGGACAAAGAAGACACGATAACCGCAACTTGATCTGGAGTTTTGCCCTGGCCTAGGACCACCTCAGGGAATCCAGTACGCAAGGGTCGATGATGGTCCAACTTGGCAAAATCCAGGTCCTGGTAAGGAAAGTCCCTGAGCACTTTGAGGACATCGTCAACGCTCTGCTTGCCCTCTCTCAGGTCGATCAGGTGTTGACGAATATCGGAAGATTGCATTGCTGATGAAGCCCCTACCTACGCTACCGAAATGGTAGTCAGGTTGAACTACCAGTGTCAAGGCAGGATCGGCACATGCCACGTGGCCTGACCATCAAATCAAGAGTCCAGCGCCTCCCGTACCGTGCATATTAGAGTTGCTTGCGGGAAGGGTTTTTGAATAAATTTGGACGAAATGTCGGGCAGGCCCTGACTGAGCAGATACTCTTCCACATGGCCTGAGGTAAAGAGCACATGGGCATTGGGCCGCAACTTGCTGAACCGGGACGCCAACTCTATGCCCCCCATCTTGGGCATCACCACGTCGGTCAGCAGCAGGTCAATGTTCTGGCCAGCATGTGCCTCAGCCACTCTGAGGGCGTCTTCGCCGTCACCGGACTCCAAAACAGTATAGCCCCGGTCGCCCAACAAGATGGCGATCATGTTTCGTACCAGAGGCTCATCTTCCGCCAGCAAAATGGTCTCGGTTCCAGTGGGCAGCGCCGTGGTTTCAAACTTGGGCTGATCGGCGACGGCGACATACCCAACAGCGGGTAAATAGACTTGAATGATTGTACCCTCGCCGATCTCGCTTTCGACGCTCAGGTAACCACCATTCTGCTCCACGATACTGCGGCAGGTGGCCAGACCCAGTCCGGTGCCCTTTCCCTCATCTTTGGTGGTAAAGAAAGGCTCAAAAATGCGGGCCTTTATTTCCTGGGACATCCCGGTGCCGGTATCACGGACCACCAACACCACGTATGGCCCAGCGGGCATATCGGGGGCCTCGGGCAAGGGAAAACTCCCCTGGATGAAATTCAGAGTTTCTATCGTGATGCGACCGCCGTCGGGCATCGCATCTCTGGCATTGACCACCAGGTTCATCAAGACTTGCTCAATTTGACCCGGGTCTACATTCACCGCGGCCAAATTTGGCGAGTCTACGCTGACCAACTCCACATCTTCACCGATCAGCCTACGCAGCATATTGTGGATGTCTTCGACCAGATCGTTCAGGTTGACTATCTTTGGCTCGACCTGGTGATGTCGGGAGAACCCCAACAACTGTCGCGCTAGATTAGCCGCTTTCTGAGCCGCCTTAAGGACCTCCTGAAGGGTAATTGCTCAACCCCCTCCTTTTCCGGTAATCCATCCTATTGACAGGGGC
>MUCJ01000043.1 GCA_002816715.1 SAR202 cluster bacterium Casp-Chloro-G3
ATCGCTCCTCTGAACCCATCACTCGTATCTGTACAAGAGGGCCGTGACGGGGCGAATACCGACATTAACCCCATAATTAGAATTGCTGCTCAACCAACCTCACAGCCTGGCTTTTGCGGGTATACTCCCTGTGCTATAATCGGCTTGGCTTCGGAGGGACGGAATGTCGGACTATCAGTATATTCTTCTAGAAAAAGACCCCGCGGAACACATCGCCACTCTCACCCTGAACCGCCCGGAACGGCGCAACGCCCTTAACGACGTGATGCAGGACGAGATTGGCGATGCTATCGAAGAAGTGGAGAACGACGATTCAATACGGGTATTGATCCTCACCGGCGCGGGCCGGGTCTTCTGCGCGGGCGGCGATCTGGAGCAATTGCGCGGCGGCAGCGAGCCGGGAACCTGGGTCACCGACAATGTGGACGACATTCGGCGGGCCTTCAAGCGCACTCAACGGTTCATGCTGGCGCTACAGCGCATGGAAAAGCCGGTCATTGCCATGATTAACGGTGCGGCGGTGGGCGCGGGTTTCGACTTGACCTGCGGCTGCGACATCCGCATTGGCACGCCCAGAGCGCGGTTCATGGTGGCCTACGTACGCATTGGACTGTTCCCCGGTTTTGGCGGCACCTGGCTCTATCCCAGGATGCTGGGCAGTATTGGGAAGGCCGCCGAAATGCTGTTCACCGGAGACTTCCTGGAGGCTGAAGAGGCCCACCGGCTGGGGTTCCTCAACCATCTGGTGCCCGAAGATGAACTTGAAAGCGTGACCATGGAAATGGCCCGCAAGATCGCCAACGGGCCGCCCATCGCTATCCGGCTGTCCAAACTGATGCTGTACAAGGGTCTGGAGTTTGACCTGGAAACGGCGATGAAAATGGCCGCCGCCGCTGAGACCATCACCTTGACTTCCAAAGACCATGCCGAAGGCACCGCCGCCTTCCGCGAGTCCAGACAGCCCAAGTACGAAGGTGCGTAATGGACCTGGTAATAGATGAGCTAAAGGTATTCTCGGGCACGGCCCATCCGGAATTGACCAAAGCGGTCTGTGACTATTTGGACATTCCGGTAGGTAAGTCGGAAGCCTTTAAATTCGCCAACGACAACACCTTCGTCCGTATCCTGGAGAACATTCGTCAGCGGGATGTTTTCATCATTCAGCCCACCTGCGCTCCGGTCAACGACAATCTAATGGAGTTGCTGATAATGATTGACGCCTGTAAGCGGGCGTCGGCGGGGCGCATCACCGCGGTAATGCCCTACTACGGCTACGGGCGCACCGACAAGAAAGACCAGCCCAGAGTACCCATCACCGCGCGTTTGGTGGCCGATTTGCTGACGGCCGCCGGGGCCGACCGCATCCTGACCATTGACCTGCACGCCGGGCAGATTCAGGGCTTCTTCAACATCCCGGTGGACGAACTGACCGCCATGCCCATCCTGACTCGCTACTTCAAGGCCAAGGAGATTTCCGACCTGGTGGTGGTGGCGGTGGACATTGGCATCAGTAAACGCGCCCGCGACGTGGCTGAAAGTCTCAATGCTCCTTTGGCCATCATCGAAAAACGACGACTGGGCAACCATGACCGCACCGAGATTCTGAACGTTATCGGCGATGTTCACGGCAAGACTGCGCTGACCTTCGATGACGAGATTCTCACCGGGGGAACCGTGGTCAATGCCGCCAAGGCTCTGGTCGACGCGGGAGTGACTGAAGTGTTCTGCTGTGCCACTCACCCGGTCTTTTCTAAAGAAGCGCCAGGGATTATCGCGAAGAGTAACTTCCAGGAAGTAGTCGTCACCGACACCGTCCCGGTGCCTGCCGATAAGCGCAACGGCAAGATAACCGTCTTATCGATAGCGCCTTTGCTGGGCGAGGCCATACTGCGAATCCACAAAGGTAACTCGGTGGGTGATTTGTTCCATGATTAGGGCCGCCTAAACCCCTGATTTTTACTCGGAGCGTTGTGATGACCGCTGTCGCAGGTTACTCCGGTACCCCCCTGGCCAAGAAGCTGGGTATCAAACCATCGTTCCGCATCAAGAACAAGAACGCCCCGGTGAACTATTGTGAGATGCTGGGGCCACTGCCCGAAGATGTGGCTCTCTCCCCGCGACTCAGTGCCCCGGTTGATCTTTGGCACCTCTTTGCCAGTTCACGGCGCGACCTAGTCAGACAGCTTGCCAAATGTCTCGGCGAGATTCGGCAGAACGGCATGATTTGGGTGTCATGGCCCAAAAAGTCATCAGCGGTTGCGTCGGACCTCACCGAAGATGTAATTTGAGAGTTGGCATTGCCGTTGGGCCTGGTGGACATTAAAGTATGCGCCGTTGATGAGACCTGGTCCGGTTTAAAACTGGTGATTCGCCGGGAGAATCGGGTCTAGAAAACTGGCACTGGAAATCGAGTTTCGGTCTGGGGGGTGCCGGTTAGACCCCCGGAAGGAGGATGTGCCGTGGACTCATACGAAAAATGCCTCGATAATCTGTGCTCGGTCTCTACTAGCCTCAATAATTACCTATCTTCCCTTCCTGCTGAATCCTGGCACAAACCCAGCGGCTGCGACCGCTGGCAGGTTGCTGACGTGTCGGCCCACCTGGTGTTTGGCGCTGAGAGTTACGTTTCCAGCGTCTCGCGAGGAGTGCAAGGCGACCCATCGCCGCCGCCGGGCCGGATGCCCGACGGCTCAGATGCCGCGGGATTTTCAGCAGAGCGTATCGCTTCCGGAGCCATAACCGCTAGTGTACGGCTGGGCGACCAGTTGCTGCCCACCTCCAAGGCCACCGACCGCCAACTGTACACCTTGCTGGCGGGACTCAATCAGCCGGACCGGGATCGGCCTTGCTACCACGGCGGCAGCAATTGGCGATGGGCGGCTGTCAGTGGAGGGCGATAGCCAGCTAGCGGCCCAGTTCAACCAGTGGTTCCGGTGAATGTAAAAAGTAATCTAAAATCTCCTGGCATGGGGCACAATCATGGCTGATTGGTTTGAGAAACGCACCCTTGGCGCACTGCTGGATAACGCCGCCCAACGTTTCGGATTCAGAGAAGCGCTGTGCTTTGAAGGCCAGCGCTGGACATTCTCTCAACTCCAGGGCGATGTCAACCGCACCGCCCGCGCTCTAATCCATTTGGGTGTTCAGCCCGGGGACAAAGTCTCACTGTGGATGACCAACCGTCCCGAATGGCTGCACGTATTGTTCGCCGTTGCCAAGATCGGGGCGGTACTGGTGCCGATCAACACCCGGTTCCGCACCGCCGACACCGAGTATGTACTGGGTCAGTCGGACAGCACCACGCTGATTACGCTGGATGAATCCGGGCCGGTCAATTACCTGAATATGGTCGAAGAAGTCTGCCCAGAGATCAACACCGGCAACTCCTGCAGCCTGCACGCCGCCAAATTCCCGGCGTTGCAGAGGGTGGTGGTGCTAGGAGATAGCCAACGGGCTGGCGCTTGGAACTGGGATGAAGTCATGGCCGCCGCCGATGAGGTCTCTCCCTGCGAGCTAGAGCAGCGTGAGCGGGCCGTCAATCCCGATGACACGGTGCTGCTGATGTACACGTCGGGCACCACCGGCTTCCCCAAGGGGGTGATGCATAACCACAACATCCAGCGAACTCTGATTGACGCTGCCAGTCGCATGGGTATGACCCGCCGCGACGTTATCCTGATGTACTTGCCCTTGTTCCATTGCTTCGGGCTGTATGAAGGCCCCATCATGTCCCTGGTGTCCGGCGCGCGGATGGTGCTGACGCCCCGGTTTGACGCCGGAGAAGTCCTGAAGCTGATTGAGCAGGAAAGAGCGACCGTGCTCAACGGCTTCGACACGCATTTCTTTGATCTGACCACTCATCCCAACTGCGCTGCCACCAACAAGAGCAGTTTGCGCACTGCCCTCTTTGCCGCTGGTATGGCCAGCAGTGAGCCGGTGGCGCGTCGCGCGCAGAGTGAGCTTTGCCCCACTGTCACCGCCTGGGGCATGACCGAGGTGGGCGTTGGCGCAACTCGGTCTTTCCTGGATTCATCGGAGGACGACCGCTGTTTGGCTTCGGGCCACCCGCTGCCGGGCTACGAGTTCAAGGTCATCGACCCGGGAACCGGAGCAACTCATCCGCCGGACACGCTGGGCGAGTTGTGTGTTCGTGGTTATGCCCTGATGCAGGGCTACTATCAGAAGCCGGAGGAAACCGCCCAGGCTATTGATGCGGAGGGCTGGTTCCACACCGGCGACGTGGCAACAATCCGGGATGACGAGTGCGTGCGGTTCTTCGGTCGGTACAAAGATATGCTCAAGGTGGGTGGCGAGAACGTTGACCCAATGGAGGTGGAGGCCTTTCTGCTGGGCCACCCGGCGATCAACAAGGTGCAGGTTATCGGCGTTCCCGACCAGCGGTTGAGTGAAGTGGCCTGTGCCTGTGTCGTGCTGGAGCAGAGCGCAGAATTGACCATAGAGGATGTGGACGCCTTCTGCCGGGGTAAGCTGGGCAGCTTCAAGATCCCTCGGCATTTGCTATTGATGGACGAATATCCCATGACCTCCAGCGGCAAGGTGCAGAAATACCTGCTGCGGGAGATGGCCCAGGCAGAGTTACAGTTGCCGGTTGGCTAGGCGCTCAGGTTCACCTATTACCAATCACACGGGGCCGCTCTTCAATCGTTCCACCGTCCCACCTCACCAATCCATTCCGTTTGACTCGCTATTCAGTCAAGGCTAAAATTGCCCCCTAAGGTTTCCCTGGATAGCTATTCCACAAGGTATCGGGCTAGCTCGACTGGCGGCCAAATCATGTCTTCAAAATCTAATCGCCAAATCTAATCGCCAAATCTAATCGGAGGTAATGTCCGGAATGTACGATCTGATAATCAAGGGTGGGACGGTCATCGATCCCGCCGAGGGCATCAACGGCGTCAACGATGTAGCAATTGAGAACGGCAAGATCGCCAAGGTCGCGCCCAGCATACCCGCGGAAGAAAGCAAGCGGGTAATTGAGGTCAAAGGCAAGATAGTCACGCCCGGCCTGATCGACCTGCACACTCATGTCTTCGATGGGGTCAACGGCAATGGCGTCAAGGCCGACCTGGGCGGCGTTCGTGCCGGAGTTACCACCATGGTTGATGCTGGAAGCTCCGGTTGCGATACTTTTGGCGGTTTTACCAACCATATCATCCCCAACAACGCCACCGAAGTGCTGCCTTTCCTGCACATCTGCCGCACCGGGCTGGCCACCACGCCGGATATCTTCAGCCCAGCCAGCATTGACCTGGACAAGACCATCGCGGTGGCTGAGGCCAACCGTGGCGTCATCCGGGGCATCAAGGCCCGCATGGTCTCCCCGGCCCTGGAGATAATGGGTATGGAAATGCCCAAAATGGCCAAGCGGGCGGCCAGAGAAGCGGGCATCAAGCTGATGGTTCATATCGGCGACACCGAGCATCGTTACGACGCCAATGTCATCCGTGAACTGCTGCCGATCATGGAAGCAGGCGATATTGTCACCCACCTGTTCACCGCCAACGAGGGTGGGGTAATCGGCTCCGATGGCAAGCTGGTACCCGAAGCCAAGGAAGCCAAGGAGCGCGGTGTTTGGCTGGATACCGCCCACGGACGGGGCAACTTCGGCTTTGACATTGGCGCGCGTATTCTGGATCAGGGCCTGATCCCCCACTGCATTAGCACCGACCTGACTGTCCCCGGACGGCAGAACACCGTGCACAGCATGACCGAGATGATGACCCGCTTCCTGGCGTTGGGCTTTACCATAGAGCAGGTGGTCGAGATGTGCACCATCAACCCGGCCAAGGCCTTGGGCGAGGAGGTACGTTTGGGATCGCTGGGGGTTGGCAAACAGGCCGACGTCTCGGTGCTGGAGATTAAGGACGGCGATTGGCTGGTCTACGATGTTCTCCGCGTCTCCCGCAAGGTGCAAAAGGCGTTTGTGCCAGTGATGGCGGTCAAACGGGGCGAGGTCTTTGAGGCGGGCTGGGGCCCCCGCACCTGGGGCTGGGAGCCGGACCAGGCTTAAAAGTGACCAGAACCGCATACGATACTGGGTTGGGGGCGCACGGCTGTGCGCCCCTACAGTTTGCTTTTATCAGGTCGGGTATCGCTGGAGGTATGCTCAGACCCTTTGATTGGAGCCTGCGGTTTGCTAGCCGTTGGCTTCAGCTTTCGCGACCAATGTTTTAGCTTGGCCACCGGGTGAAATCGCGGGCGCAGGTTATGGGCAATCAGCGGGGCCAGATGTTGATTGCCCGCTACCAGCGGGGCCACCCATTTCCGCAACTCCTTCAGACTGGGCGGCTTTTCATCCCAATTTGGCACCAACGAGTCCAGAGGGTGCCATTCTTTTTCGCCTTTGAATCGGGTCATCACGGTGCCGTTGGCCTCTTGCACCGCTATTGCTCCCCCCAGCATGTCCCACATCCGGGGTGCGCCAAAGACCGCGTACTGCATTGAGCCGATGGCGGTCATCGCCAACTCGTAGGCAATGCTGCCGGTGGTACGCGGTTCGCCCAGGTTGCCCTTCAGACTTCGGTCGAACTTGGTGGTGTGCAAAAAGTGGCCGGGCAGACCGACCAGGCGGTTGCCCACCGGCTTTTCCGTTTTGAAAACCGACACCGGCTCGCCATCGGCAAAGCAGCCGCCACCCCGATGGCAGTGCAGTACCATGCCGCCGGTAGGTGAAGGCCAGGGTAGATATACCGCCCCAGCCAGGGGCCGACCCCGATACAGCACGCCAATTGATGAAGCGTACACCGGCAGACCGTTTAGAAAGTTGGTCGTCCCATCCAGAGGATCAAGCACCCAGAGGAAGTCGGGAGACGGATCGTCGGTTTCAGCTTTGCCGGAAGTCTCCTCGCCTAAAATAGCGTGGTCGGGAAACCTCTGCGTAATCTGATCTTCCAGGTACTTTTGAGTGTCTTTATCCGCCGAGGTCACCGGGTCCAGTTGATTCTTGTCCTTGTACTCAATGGATATCTGCTGGCGGAAACAACCAGACAGAATTGCGCCAGCGCCGCGCGCCATCTCGACAGCGGCCTGCTCAATCTCTTGAGCCAGTTGGTCGTTTTCCAGCATTGGGGGACAACTCCTGCGCCGAACCGGAATGCCAAATCCTGAATGACATTTCCGTGGAGGCTATATCAAGGAAAGGTGCTTCAGTATAGCATTTACCTTCTCGGCCACGGGCCGGTAATGCCCAGCGGGTTATTGCATCTCAAATCATATTGGGCAGTCGCGATAGATGGCGCTACAACCCGCCGCGGTGAGCCAGTCGAACAATGTGCGGGTATTGGGGGCATTGGAAGTATGCTGGCAGGTTGGCGTCAATCCTATCGGTCTGCCCAATATCGCCTGCGGAGGTGGCTCTTACTTGAGAATACCCCTATTCGCTAGACGGTTCCTGACCCAGACCAGTTCCACCACGGCCACTCCGCCGTACAGATAGCCTCCCAGCACATCGCTGGGCCAATGGAACCCCAGGTACACCCGGGAAGCGCCCATCGCCAGGATCATCAGAACCAGCCCGGTCTGCAAGCCGCGTCTGACCGAAGGGCGTTGTACCCACTCACCAACTAGTACGATGGCGATTCCGAAGAAGATGGTGGCGAAAATAGTGTGGCCGCTGGGAAAGCTGGACAAGTGAGGCCCGGAGGCCACCAGGAAATATTCAGGGCGCGGGCGGTCAACCAACAATTTCAAAGAGATTCCCCCCACGATCAGAAAGCTTCCCAGCAGGGCGATCAGAGAGTCGGTACGGCGGTGGGTCAGCCAAAGCGCGATTATTGCGGCTAGGGATAGGCTGGCAGCTGTTGCTGTGCTTCCCAGATAGGATAAGGCCAAACTGGTGCCAGTGAGCCAGGTTGTCTGAAATTCTTGGAACTCCAACAATACCCACTGATCGCCGGGAAAATTAGGGAATGCTGCCGCCAGAATGAACACCGCTATAATGAGGGCGATTACCAGCATTCGTCCCCAGGGACTCCAGTGGTCGGTGGCAGATATATAAACTGTCTTGGGCAGTGACATCCTATTCAATTTATACCTCATCCAGGTTTTGGGCAAGACAGGCCATGCGTCGCCTCCGGGCATTTTAGATTTCCAGCATGGCATTGGCGGGATATCTGAGAGACCAGCGGCCTGGTGTCAATGCTATAATTCTCCTGGTACGGTGTTGGAGGAGATTTGCCAAACAATGTAACTGTAATCGCCATCGACGGGCCAGCGGCGGCGGGTAAAACGGTGGTCGGGAGGCAACTGGCCCACCGGCTGGGCTTCAAGTACCTGGACACCGGGCTGATGTACCGGGCGTTGGGGTGGCTAGCCAAGCAGAGGAACATCTCGGCGGATGACCAATCAGCGTTGGCAACCCTGGCCCAAAACGCTCAGATACGGTTGGAAGGGCAGGACGGCGACCAGGTGCTGATTGGGGAGCAGCGACTGGGCAGCGAACTCAGCGACCCGGAAGTTTCCCATTGGGCCTCGGTGGTGGCGACCATCCCCGCTGTACGTCGGGCGATGGTTATGCTGCAACAATCGATAGCCGCTGATGGGAGCATTGTCATGGTGGGTCGGGACATTGGCACGGTGGTGGTGCCGTGCGCCGATCTGAAGATATTTATGACTGCTTCTGTTGAAGAGCGGGCCCGACGCCGTTGGCGCGACTTGTCGGAGCAGGGCCGGGAAGTTGCCTACGATCAAGTGCTCCAGGATACTCGGGAGCGGGACCACCGAGATTCGACCCGGACCGATTCTCCTTTGGTTCCAGCCGAGGACGCCATTATGATCGGCACCGATGATTTGAGCATTGACCAGGCGGTGGACGCCATTCTCCAGCATCTGAAGCTCAAGGCAGAAAAATGACCTTCCTGTACCAGTCTGGGCGCGCCCTGGCTCAATTTTGCTTCAACGTCTTGGGTCGGATGGAAGTAACCGGCCAGGAATGTGTGCCTCCCTACGGCCCGCTAATCGTGGTGGCCAACCACGTTTCGTACAACGACCCGCCGGCGCTGGTTGCCAGCGTGTCGCGTCCGCTGGAGTCTCTGGGAAAAAAGGAGCTATTTAGCAATCCGGTCAATCGCTTCCTTATGCGCGGGTTCCGAGTCCATCCGCTGGACCGCTCGGCCAACGGAGTGGAGGCGATGCGCACCGCCATTGACTTGCTGGCCCAGGACCGGGCGGTGGTCATTTTCCCGGAAGGTCACATCAGCCCAGCCCATTCGATGCGGGAAGCCAAGGCGGGAGCGGCTTACCTGGCGATGAAGACTCAGGCCCCCATTCTTCCCGTTGGCATCTACGGCACTGAGATGTTCTCTCCCCGTCGTATGCTCTTTCCGCTGCGTCGATTTTACGTGAATATCGGCCAACCCTTCACGCCGCCGGTAATTGAGGGACGTATTACCCGTGATGTAGTCAACAATGTGCTGGGCATGATTATGGGACGGGTGGCTGCCCTGCTGCCGGAGGAGTATCAGGGCGTCTACGCGTTGAAACGGGTAAGCCACGATGAAAGGGAGAACACTAATCATCCCTAGAATCAGCTTCTCCACGGCTTGATGGTTCGACAAGCGCGGGACAGGCTTGTCGAAGGACGCGAGTAAACCAAATCTATAGTTCGAAGCTGGTTTTAGCGTAATTCAATTATGCGGTCGCAATAGATCGATATTGCGCTTGTATCAGTCCGCTTTCAAATTGCTGGGAACTGATCAGCTCCAGCCTCTGTTGGGGGTTGGGCGGCGGAAACAGGGGGATACCCGCTCCCAAGATTATTGGCATGAACGAAATTATATGCTCGTTGATCAAGCCCTGGGCCAGAAACGAACGGATTAGCTCCCCTCCGCCAACCAGCCAGACGTGCTGAAACCCCTGGCTGCGCAAGCTCTCCACGACGTTTTGCACCGGGTCGGATACAAAAATCACATCGTCACGGTCGGTTTTGAGATCTTGGCGGGTTAGCACGTATGATGGTTTGCCCGGATAGGGCCACTCGGCCTCACCAGCGGGTATCTCGTAGGTCTTGCGGCCCATGACGAGGGCATCTACCGAGTTGTAAAAATCATTGTAGCCGAAGTCCTCGCCTGGACTATCTGCCATCGACAGCCAGTCAAGTTCACCGTCAGGCCCGGCGATGAAACCGTCCAGGCTGGCAGCTATGTATAGGGTGATTTTCATTGTTTCATTCACTCTTGATCGCAACTAAGCACCTATCTAAAAACGTGGTCCGACAGGCTCACCACGAGCGGTGGTGAAACTCATTCCGCTCATCATGAGCTTGTCCAAGGATAAATTTCTTCTATTGGCAGAGTTTTGGATAGGCTTTTTTGAAGCCCCACCTTCTTCTGTACGAAGAGGATGGGGCTTCACGTCTCGTTACTGGGTCAGAAGTGCCTACCGGGTTGTGGCACCCACTGGCAGGTCAATCTGGTAGCGGGCGACCACCTCGTTAATCTGGGCGGCGGTCTTGTCATCGGGGACTACCAGCGGCAGGCGGGGATTGCCCGCGTTGAAGCCCGCCTGATTCACCGAGTACTTCACCGGAATGGGGTTGGACATGGTGAACATCACCTTGAAGATGGGCATCAGCCGGTGGTGCTCGGCGGCGGCCTTCTCAATGTCGCCCTCCAAAATCAGGCCCATCATCTGCTTGATCTGCTGGCCCACCAGGTGCGAGACGACACTGACCACGCCATATCCGCCCATCGACATGATGTAGAAAGTCTCGTTGTCGTTGCCGCTCCACACGCGGAAGCCGTCGGGCGCGCCTCCAATGATGCGCTGAATCTGGTCCAGGTCGCTGCTGGCCTCTTTCACGCCCACAATGTTGTCCATCTGACTAAGGCGCAGGGTGGTCTCGCTGGTCATGTTGATGCTGGTGCGACTGGGCACGTTGTAGAGCATGCAGGGCAGGCTGACGCTCTCGGCAATGGCCTTGAAGTGCTGGTACATGCCCTCCTGGGGAGGCTTGTTGTAGTAGGGCACCGTCAACAACAGCGCGTCGGCTCCGACCTTCTCGGCCTCTTTGCTTAACTCGATGCTCTCGGCGGTGTTGTAGTTGCCGGTACCGGCCACCACTGCACCACGGTCGCCGATGGCCTCTTTTACCTCGGCGAAGAGGCGTATTTTCTCTTCGGTGGTCAACGATGGCGACTCGCCGGTGGTGCCGGACACCACCAGACCGTCGCTGCCTGAGTCCAGCAAGGCATTGGCCAGACGCTTGGCTTGGGCGTAGTCCACCTTACCCTGATCGTCGAAGGGGGTAATCATCGCCGTTATTAGCCTGCCTATCTCAGTCATGCTGAACCCTCCTAGGTTGAATTGGTGTATTATACACGACTCACCAACTGAAGCTAAACCGTAGGCTTTATATTTGGGTTTAGCCGGAAGAAATTGGTCGGGTCGTACTTGTTCTTCAATTCCACCAGCCTCGGGTAGTTCTGCCCGAAGGCTGCCCTGACCTGGTCAATCTTCTGGTCGTCGGGAAGCCCCAAAAAATTGAACAGGTAATTGCCGCTGGAGAACTGCTGAATCGCGTCGAAGGTGTCCCGGGCCCACTTGACGTGTTGCTCCGACTCGGCGGGACTGGCCCATTGAGCGAGAATTCCCAGGTCGTACTGGGCACGCCGGTGGGGGAAAGCGGTCTCGGTCTCACCCACCCGGCTGGACGCCCCGCCGTAATATTCCAGCACCACAGCGGACAGCGGAGAAGTTACGCGGCTGGCACAATCGATCAAGATATCGATAGCTTTGTCACTGAGTTCAGTCAAGAAGGTGGACTTCCAGTAGTTTTGATTTCCGGCGGGGAATGCGCCGTCCAACATGGTCTGCATCGCCAGGTGGGGGATTTCACCGACCAGGTCGGCCATCGGTGGGCTGAACTCGCGCAAAGGGCGGATTACCTCATCGCCCTTCTCCAGCGGGCCGCTGTAGCACACGATTAGCCCCGCCACCGGCTGGCCATCGGGTGCGGTCAGCAATCCGGCGTACACGCCCAGGTCTTCCGGGGCCGACGGCATAAAATCCCGATAGAACCGCAACAGGTCCCTGGCCTTGTCCCAGGGATGGAGCAACATTCCGCCCAGCACGTTGCCGTGGGGATGCAGGCGGTACTCAAAGGAGGTGACAATTCCAAAGTTACCCCCTCCTCCACGCAGGCCCCAGAAAAGGTCAGCATTCTGGGTGGCGCTGGCGGTGATCAATTTGCCCTCAGCGGTAACCACGTCGGCGGACAGCAGATTATCGCAGGTCAGCCCGTGTTTGCGCACCAGCCACCCCACTCCTCCACCCAGAGTTAGACCGGCGATGCCGGTGGTAGAGATGATGCCTCCCGGAGTAATCATACCGAAGGCCTGGGTCTCCCGGTCCAGATCTCCCCAGGTAACCCCCGGCTCGGCCCGGGCTGTGCGGTTAGCGGGGTCAACCCTGACTCCCTTCATCAGAGAGAGGTCAATCATCAACCCACCGTCGCAGATGGAGATACCGGCCACGTTATGGCCGCCGCCGCGCACCGAAACGAGCAAGTTGGTAAGTGTTCAGAGTTGATGAGGTGAAATGGTCCAAAGGTGTTGGCAATATTCGGGCACCCAAGGGTGTAGTTATGGTAAACCAGA
>MUCJ01000044.1 GCA_002816715.1 SAR202 cluster bacterium Casp-Chloro-G3
CCCCGCCGCCCGCCGGTCGTAAACGATCAGCTTGAACTGGCGGGACAAGGTTGAAGCGTGGTGATCAACAAAGGCTGCACACCCCTCACCGCCACCCAGACCTCCGTGAATCATAACCAGCGGTTGTCCCTGGCCGTAGACTTCATAGTGCATTTGATAGCCATTGATTAGCTGTTCCGGCACGGCTCCTCCTCGGTGGCTTCAGAATACGCGGCTGTGGTAGGGACACAAACTGTCCCCATGTTACTTTCAACTATTGGCTCTGGCAAGTGAAATGTTTGAATGCGCAGCGTATTCTCATTGTGAGCGGAGCGAGGTCTGGGTGAGAGGAGGAGCCGCTTCTGACGCTGAATTCCTTGACAATTTCTCCGAATGGCCCCTACAATTCCAACAATTACCCCATTCAAGATGCTGGTGCTTCCAGCACAAATTCCCGCAAGTTGCACCCACGCTGAGTCTAACGTCATCCCGAAAGGAGAGTTCTATGAATCGTTGGCCCAAGGTAATTTACAAAGAAGAAGGCATGCGGGAAGGCATGCAGATTGAAGGCGCCAATATCTCGGTGGACGACAAAGTAGAGTTGCTGGACGCTCTTTCTGAGACCGGCCTGAAACAGATCGTGGTGGGTTCCTTTGTCAGTCCCAAGTGGACGCCGCAGATGGAGCGCATCGACGAAATCGTGTCCCGGTTCACCCCCAAGCCTGGAGTCACCTACACCGCTTTGGCGTTGAACTCTCGCGGAGTTGAGCGAGCCCGGGCCTACTCACCGCCTCTGACCATTGAGCGAGACGGGTTTCCTCGGTTGAATTGCCACATGTGTGATGTGTTCGTCCGGCGTAACACCAACCGAACTCAGATGCAGGAAATGGAACGGTGGCCGCAGATCATCGCTCAAGCTCAGGAACTGAATATCAAGGAAGCGGGCATCGGCTGCAACGCCAGTTGGGGTTCGAACTTCCTGGGTGAGTTTCCGGTAGACAGTCTGATGGCCCTGTTTGAAAAGCAGCACGGCATGTGGGACGAGGTCGGCATCAACGTGGTCAGTTGCTCCATGGGCGACCCAATGAGCCACTGCCGGCCGGACAAGGTGGAGGAGAGCCTCTACCGGGTCAAGGAACGTTGGCCCAATATCAACCACTTCCGGTTGCACCTGCACAACGGGCGCAACATGGCCATCGCATCGGCCTACGCCGCTCTGCGCATCCTGGGGCCGGAAGATACCGTGGAACTGGACGGCACCATCGGCGGGTACGGCGGCTGCCCCTACTGCGGCAACGGGCGCGCCACCGGCATGGCCCCCACTGAAGACTTGTTGCACATGATGCAGGATATGGGCATCGAGACCGGCGTAGACATGGATAAGCTGATCGACAGCGTGTGGATGGCCGAACGCATCATTGGCCGAGAGTTGTACGGTCACACCTCGAAGGCTGGCCCCAGGCCCAAGACCGTCGACAAGCTGTACGACATGAACATGCCCTTCGTGGAGACTATGGAGCAGGCCAAGCACTTCAAGGTCGGCCCCAGCGCCTACGAAGGTGGTATCTACCCCTACAGCGAACCGATCACCAGCCCCTACCGCGAACGGGTGGAAAAGGGCCTGCCCGCTTACGACAACCTGAACGGCGACTTCCCCTGGAAGCAGGACTGGTTCCCCGCCAAGGACTAGGGTCTGGATTTCTGGTCAACAGAATGGGGCTGCTCTTGTTGAGCAGCCCCATTTTTTCAAGTTACTTTTCAAGTTACTCTGAGGTTTATCGATGACTACCAACCCAACCGACCCCAATCAGGTGTGTCTGACCGGCGAGAATTCTTTCATCCGTTTGCAGTTGGAGCCGGGCGGCCCACAAACCACCAGAATCAGTCACTGGCGGGTTCTCTATTCTCCAGCAGGGCCGGGTCACGTCCTCTTCGTGAAAAGCGACTTGGTTGACGACGAGGTGCTGATCTATGCCGACAACATTGCGCTGGCCCGCTGGCTCCAGGAAGAGATCGAGTCATTCCTATTCCCTGAATTCGCCGACCAGAACCTGCCGGTGACGAACGCCGAGTTCACCAAGTCGGGCGACGGCAGGTCTTTCTGGACTGAGACTGTCGATAGCGATGAAGACACTCTTCTGCTGACCTGGTACGACTTTATTGAGCCGTTCATGCTTCGAGTCGAAGCTGGCAGCGCCCCGGGTCGGCCCCACGGAGTCTACAGTTGTTTCATACCGTCCCGGAATGCCCAAGTAACCATCAACGGTATGGTGGCCCAAGGACAGCCTTCCCCCGAAATGCGCGGCGACAAACCGAGTAGCACGTCCTGCTTGGCGTGGTCGGAGACCTGGGTGAAACCGTAGCGCCGGCGCCAATCCAACGGGGAGCGCGGTCAGGCTTCCTTCGCCAGAACCAACCCCCAGACCGAAACGGCTCCGGCCTCCTTCAGTACCGCCGCGCACTCGGATAATGTGCTGCCGGTGGTGCTCACGTCGTCAATGAGCAGCACATCCAATCCGCTGGCACCTGAGATGCACTCAAAGTTACCCCGGACGTTGTCGGCTCGCTGCTGCCGGCTGCCGGTCTGCACCTGGGGAAGGGCGTCCTGGCGACGGGCCAGCAGCCGATCCACAACGGGCAGATTGGTCAGTTTACCGAATACTTGGGCCAGCAGCGTCGCCTGATTGTATCCCCGGCTGCGGAGACGCCTGGGATGCAGCGGCACCGGTACGATCACCTCACCGGGCATGGGATGCGTTGAAATATAATCGGCCAGCAATTGCCCCAACTCGGGCGCGGCGGCCCGCAGATTGCGATACTTGAACCGGTGGATTAACTCTCGAACGGCACCTTGCATCAGAAACGGTGCTCTAATACCGTTGATCTGGGGCTGATTGAGGTGGCACCAGTCGCAACGCACCAGATTGCCCGGTTCGCAACACACTGGGCAAAAGGGCGGCTCTAATCTGGGTAGTTTGGCGATGCAAGTGGGACACAATAATTGCCCGCCTGCGTTGCAGCCCTGGCATTCTAGGGGGAAGACCAGGTCAAGTCCAGAGCGGGCTAGTTGCTTGAAGACGGCGGGTAGATTCGACACCCGCTATTTATAATAGAGGCCCCCTGCTCTTGTAAAGGGCGTATCCAAACAGCAACATTGGCGGCACCAGTAGAGATACGAACATGTTGATGACCAGTCCCGCGCCCATCCGGTCGGCGACGGCCCACAGGATACTGCCAGCTACTGTGTAGAAGATCATGTTTCTCAAGAACATATTGGAGTCCCGCGACTGCTCCTGCGAGTATAGTGGGCGCAGTCCGGCTGCTTACCCAGGCAGCCTAGCAGAAGATTGGTCTGTATCTAAGCTAATCTGAGCGTATCATCCCAGCCAGCTAATATGTCCCAGATCAAATGAATCCGGCCAAAATCCCAACCGGAAGCAAAGAGTCTTGATACGTTGGTTGAGGTTAGTGACAGCAATCGAAAAAGGGCTGTAGTCTGGAGTTATGTAATGTCATGCGGTTAGGATTTTCTAGGTGTTGTTCTTCAGAGCCTGCCAGCGGTCCAAGATAAGCCGGTCCCTGGGAAATGCCATTTCGGGCAGCCTATCTATGGGGAAGAACCCCACGTCCAGGGCCTCATCGCCCGCCACCAGCAGCCCGCCGACCTCTCGCGTGGCGAAGGCTGCCACCACCACCGGATGCCCTTGCTCCGAAAAAAGACCGATCAGTTGTTCAACCTCCACCTTCAGCCCAGTTTCTTCCCATACTTCGCGGACTGCGGCCTGTTCCACCACCTCGCCTCGGTCAACGTAACCACCGGGCATGCTCCACAGTCCGTATCCAGGTTGATTGCCCCGGCGTATCAGCAATATTTCGCCGCTGCGCTCGATGAGCGAAGTGGCAGCGACTTTGGGATCGTAGTAGATGACCCGCTGGCATTGGGGGCAGGTAGGACGCTGCGTTCCGAATACTTCCCGCAGATGAAGTGTCGTGGCGCAACTGGGGCAGAATTTATCTTGAGACTGCATAGAATCCAAGAATATCACGCCGTGATAGTTTTCCAAAATCGGCGGCTAATGACTGGGCCTCACTTGGCTACCTCCAGAATAATGGAGTAGCCTGATCATAATCAAGAGACATTTATCGGCAAACCAATCGGAGGAAGGGGAAAGTCCAAATTGAGAAGAGCTTTGTTAATCGCCACGCTATCCTCTCTGATGATCAGCGCCGTCATCGGGATATTGATCTTCCTGTTTGGGGATTTCAATGACAACCAACAACACTTGCTGCTGACTACTTTGGCCATTGGCGGCTTCAGCCTGGCCGGCCTGGCCAACACCGCCCGAGTCTCGGTCTGGTGGTTGTGGCCGCTGCGTCCGGTGGGTCTGGCGACCTCAGTGGTTGCCCTGGGCTTGGCGGTTCCGCTGATCTGGGAATTGCTCTATGATACCGAGACGGTCTGGAAGTCCTTTGGCACCTTGAGTGTGCTAGCTTTTACCTCGGCGCACGTTTCGCTGTTGGGAGCCTTTGCCCCCAAAAACAGTGCGGTTTGGGCTTGGCGTAGTGCCGCGATGCTGATTGCGCTGGGGGTGGCTGGCCTGATTATCTATGCGGTGTGGGGACACATAAACGATGCCCAGAGGGAATTCTACTTCCGGGGAATTGGCGTGGCGGTGATTCTGGACGTACTGGGAACGGTTGGCCTGTATCCCCTATCAAAGCTGGTGGGGAATTCCAGAAGTGGCGCGTCTAAAAAATCTTCATCGCCGAAACGCGCTTCCCCAAGGCGGAAACCGGCAAAACGTCGGTTCAGTCATTCCCGTTGAGCCATCTCCACGGCGAGTCTGGGAAATCGTTGGACAGGATGAGAAGCCAAGCCCATGATAGGCTTGGCTTCTAAAACCATGATTTTCGATAGTTTCTTAGAATGTCCCCGGCGGGCTAAGATCCGAAGGTCACCACCTGCTGGCAGAACTTGGCGGTATTGACCAGATCGGGGATCACCACGTACTCGTTCACCGTGTGCATCTCATTGGTGGACATCCCCACCACCACATTGGCGATGCCGTTCAACCGGAAGACGTTGCCGTCGGTTCCGCCGCCAGAGGGACGGATGTCCGGGGCCATGCCCATTTCGCCCATGACCCTGGTGGCTAATTTGACGATGGACTCATCTGGGTCCAGCTGGTACATCTGGAACATCACTTCCAAATCTTCATCAATGGTCGCTTCCCGATAGCGCTGCCGGGTCTGTTCCAAGGTAGTCAACAATTGCATCTTCAACAGATCGAAGGTTTCGGCATTGCGACTGCGGAACTCGCCGCCAAAGGTGGTCAAGGCTGGCACCGAATTACGCACACTGCCGCCGGAGATTAGCCCTACATTGAAGGTGCTCTCCTCGTCCAACCGGCCCTGGGGCAATTGGTTGATGATGTCGGTGGCGATGCGGATGGCCGAAAGCCCCTTCTCCGGCTCTACTCCGGCATGGGCCGCCCGCCCTTTGACTGTAACGTCGAAACGCATGTAGGTCGGGCTGGAGCCGGTGATCTGGTTAACCGGGCCGTTGCCGTCAAACACAACCGCCTCGCGGCACTTGATCATCGACCAGTCAAGGTTGGATGCCCCCACCAGGCCAATCTCCTCGCCCCTGGTAAAGACCACCTGCACCGGACGGTGAGCCTTTTTATCCTCAATGATTGACTCTAGACCTTCCATGATCGCGGCCACTCCGGCCTTGCAGTCGCCGCCCAGGATGGTGGTTCCATCGGAAACAACGCGATCACCAATCACGCTGGGTTTGATACCCCGTCCCGGCTCCACGGTGTCCATGTGGGCAGATAGCAATAAAGGATTCTCCCCAGGCTCAGTGGCGATTACATTGCCGTGGGCGTCGCGGGCAACCTGCAATCCCAATTTTTCCAGTCGCGGAATCAGGTGCTGGGCGACCGCTTCCTCTTCATCCGATGGACTATCGATTTTCACCAATTCACAGAAGGATTGGACCAATCTTTCCTCATTTATCATCTTCGATTTCCTCTAGCCAATAATGCGGTTCGGCCTATTATACCGTATGTCGCCAGACTCCGACCGCCGATGCCCCCGCGTCACTTCAGCATGGGGCTAAGCATGCAGCAAACGGACAGAGTGGCTGACGCGGCGAGGCGAAAATTCGCTACTGGACAAGTTTGGCGGTGAGATCGAGGGAAAGTAGGCGTGGAAATGGCCTGGGGCGAACGTTAAAGGTTGGTAGCGCATGGGGGATTCGAACCCCCGATCTCCGCCTTGAGAGGGCGGTGTCCTGGGCCGCTAGACGAATGCGCCACCTACAGCACCAGTCCTCGGCCCGTACATATGGACTGGTCAGAGGATTTTACCAGGCTTGCTAGGACTTGTAAAACATTACGGCGATGTCGAGTTTACCAATCCGGGGTCTCAAACAACGCCATTCAATGGATGACTTGCCCTATTACAGTCCCTTCATATAGGCGATGATGGCATCAATGTCCGGGTCGGAGAGAGTAGTGCCAAATGTCGCGGGCATCAAATTGGGTTGAAACCCCTCGACTATCTTGGCGTTCGGGTCCACTATCGATTCACGAATATAGGCATCGTCGACGGTCAATGATGAGCCATCAGTCAGATGCTCTTCACGCCCGTATATGCCCTGCCAAGAAGGCCCCAGTATGGTGCTGCCGTCAATGGAGTGGCAGGCTGCGCAGCCATTGCTCTGCACCAGCGTCAGTCCTATGCTCGCGGCATCTCCGCCACCGTTTCCAGAGGGAGGCGCGGTCGTCGCTACTGGAGCCGTGGTGGCTGGGGCAGGCGCTGAGGTAGCGGTGGGCGCGGGCGCAGCACCGCCGCAGGCAGCAGTCAAAACAATAGCAGCACCAGCTACGGTTGAGATCAGCAGGGTAAATCGATTCAAGAGTCCTCCAATTATGTTGCAACTAGTTCTGATTGTTATTTTAATCACAAGCCAAATTTTGGTCAAGGAAGGATAAAGGATAACGGAAAGGGATATGAGCTTTTAGCGTCCTGGGCCGCGTGCCCCTGGCTAGTGCTAAACTGTTAACGATTTTAAGAAAACTTCTAAATAATACTTATGCAAAGCTACGTTATGTAGACTGAGGTGCCTATTGGATGTGGGGAAGTTTCCAGCCGAACTGCTAGAGAGGCTACTGAGCAAGGTTACCATGGCCGACCCCAGGGTGTTAGTCGGGCCGAAAATAGGCGAGGATGCGGCGGTCATCGACATGGGCAATCGCCTGCTGGTGGCCAAGAGCGACCCGGTTACCTTCGCCACTGACTCCATTGGTTGGTACGCCGTGCAAGTAAACGCCAACGATGTCGCGTGTACTGGCGGCATGCCCAAGTGGTTCCTGGCGACCCTGTTAGTCCCGCCGCAATTCTCCGAAGCTGACGCCGAAGGGGTCTTCGACCAGATTGTAGATGCCTGCCGCGCGCTGAATATTGCTTTGATCGGCGGCCATAGCGAAGTAACCTACGGCATCGACCGCCCGATTATCCTGGGCAGTATGTTGGGCGAGGTAGAGCGAGACAAACTGGTCCACACCGGCGGCGCGCAGGAGGGAGACAGCATTGTACTGACCAAGGGCATTGCAATTGAGGGCACCGCCCTGCTGGCTCGGGATTGCGCCGACTCATTGCGGCAAGCCGGAGTATCTGCTGAGGTTATCAAAAAGTGTACTAAACTTTTGTCTAACCCCGGAATAAGTGTACTAAAAGATGCTCAGTTGGCCTGTGCCGTGGCCGAAGTACACTCTATGCACGACCCAACCGAAGGAGGCCTAGCTACCGGACTGCGCGAGGTCGCCAGAGCTTCGGGATTGGGGTTGGCAGTTGAAGAAGGTAGTATTCCGGTGCTGCCCGAATGTCAGACCATTTGTCAGGCCCTAGGCTTGAGCCCCTTGGGCTTGCTGGCATCGGGCGCGCTGTTAATTACTTTACCGTCTGGCGATGTACCGAAGCTGATATTGGCTTTGGAAAGCCAAGGCATTGCCGGATGGGAAATTGGACAAATGCTGGCTCCCGAAGAGGGGTTGATAATGATTGGCCGTGAGGGTGAAGTACCGCTACCCGAATTTACCAGAGACGAGTTAGCTAGACACTTGACCAGGTGAATGTACTCATTACACTTAATCTTAGGATTGGTTAATTTGAACTTTGGTACACTTTTATTGAGTCATGCAATTGGTCTAAAGTGATGTTGCCTCCGCTGACAATAATTACAACTCTTTTACCTTTTACCTGTTCCTTGTACTTTAACGCCCCGGCCGTTGCCGCCGCGCCGGCACCCTCGGCCAGGGTATGGGCCTTCTCAATCAGCAGGCCAATGGCGTAACGTATCTCATCATCGCTGACCAGGATAAAATCATCCAAGCTATGCCTGATGATGGACTGGGGCAAGTCGTAGCCGCCGCCGGTAGCAATGCCTTCGGCAAAGGTCTGCATCGGGGCCTGAACCAGTTCTCCCTGCTGCCAGGACAGGTAACCCGCTGCCGCCGCTGCCGACTGAACCGCGATCACTTTTATTTGCGGATCCACCGCCTTGGCTACAATGCACGCTCCCGCCACACTGCTGCCTCCACCCAGCGGTACGAATATTGCCTCGACTTCCGGCAAGTCCTCAATTATTTCCAGGGTCTGAGTTGCCACCCCTGAGATTAGCAGTGGCTCATTAGATGGGTGCACATACCGATATCCCTCTGCTTCGGCCAAATGCTCGGCATGGCCCCTGGCATCATCATAGATCGTCCCATGAAAGATCAGATCCGCTCCCAGCGCGCGCATCGCGGCCACCTTTAGCGGGTTGGCGTTTTCGGGCAGGACAATCATGGCCCGCGCGCCGAAGATCCGGCAGGCGTTGGCGATGGACTGTCCGTGGTTGCCGGTAGAGGCGCTAATAACCCCTCGACCACGCTCTTCCGGGGTCAAATGGGCCAGCAGATTGATCCCACCTCTTTGCTTGAACGCTCCCAAAGGCAGATGGTCTTCATGCTTCAAATATATTTCGGCTTCCATTAACTCGCTGAGACCCGCTGAATAACTCAGCGGTGTGCGAGGTAAATACTGAGCAATCAGCTTTTTGGCCGCGTATACGTCCCGAAGAGTAGGAGATTGCATCACTGGTCCTTTCGATAGAATTAACTGTGCCTAATCAGTTACCGTTTTCTGCCTATTGAATCGCACAAACGAAGGGGCGCACCTGCGCGTGCACCCTGGGCAGACCCACGTGTCTGTCCCTATCGTACCAAACGCCAGGATGAAAACCACCAAGTCAGCATAGCATTCTTATGTAGATTCCAATGTGGTTTTAGTTTAGTCGGTTTCCAGAGACTGCTAACTATTGAGCTCTGGCGCTCCATTGGCCCGACGCCACCGTATTATAAAGAAGACCGCCACCAGGCTCACTATTAACAGTACGGAGAACAGAAGGGTGAGGAGTTCAAACCTGGTCTCGATGAATTCCTGCATCGCCTCCCCGAAAAAGAAGATCAGCCCGGCCAGCAGAAAGAAACGCGCCCCCCGACCGATTATCGACACTATTATAAAAGGACGCCGATCCATCTCCAGCACCCCAGCGGTGATAGCAAATACTTTGTACGGGATGGGGGTGAAAGCAGCGATCAGGATTGCCCAAGAGCCATATTTCTGAAACATTACTTCAACGCGGTCGACTTTTTTCTCGGAAATGAACTTGAGCACCAATGGTCTGCCGAACCGTAAACCCAGCCAATGTCCGACCAGTGCGCCCAGTACCGAAGATATGGTGACCAGGGCGGCGTACACCAGGGCCAGATTCTGATTGATGACCGACATTCCGATCAGCAGCGGGTCCGGCGGGATGGGATTAAAAATGGACTCAGTGAAGGAATTTACGACGAGAATAACGATGGCCCATGGGCTGTCAGCAAAGCTCTCCACCCAATGAGAAAAGCTTCTTAGTAATTCAATCATCTTACCCGCATATTGCCTGACAACCCGTTGACCATTCAAGTCCTCCGCCCAATTTGATCGCTACTATTGTCACTACCGCTGTCGCTACCTTAATGGCGTGCATTATTTGGGCAGCCTTCCCAAATCGCTGGCTCCGGCAACCATGGCTATTCAATCAAAAGTGTAACAATGTACATTTTGGGAGACCCGTAAAGTTACAAACCTTCGAGCCACCCCTGAAAGAATGTACTGTAACTTACACTATCGCCATTCCATTTACACCCGGTCCATCTGGTGAAACACCACGCACACCCTCCAGCTATTTCCGACAAACTGGCCGGGTAAACCCAGCCCCAATTCCAGATCAGGGCCTTCGCAGTAGTACCAGAGTAGCAGAGGCCCAATAGTGGGTCAAACCGGTCCCAATCTGTCCCTAGCGGAGTTTTGTATCTGAATTATCATGTTCTATACTTTTCTTAAATTAATATAAGAAAAAGTGTAGCCAAGTATTGACAAATTCCGGAACACGTGATATCGTATCAAACATCACAAAGGTCACAGAACCTCACATCGCAAAATCACAGAAAAGTCACAAGGAGAAACGTTATGGCCAGGAAGACTAAATTGATGCTTCGGGTAGAAAATGAACACCAGCGGCCTTTAGAGCGCCTGTTGCCCGAAATGGTGAACGAGCGCGGCCTCTCGGTCACTGCTGATGACTTGGGTGTCAGCAAGGCAACCCTGGGTTACTGGTTGCTGAAGTTGGGGATAAATGTACGCCGAGTGGCTCTGGCTCCGGGTGAGACCCTAGAGGTCAAGCGAGCAAGTTAGCACACCCATACACACACCCATAGCGTAGAAGACTTCGCCCCAGGCTAGACTACATTTGATAGTTGGGGGTAGAGTCGAAGCAAGAGGCTACATGAAATAGGGAGGTGCAATGGGGTCGTGGGGTTTATAACGCAGATCGATGAAAAGTAAAGAAGACGGCTGGAGCCGTCTTCTTTACTTTTCAGAGCATGAATTAATGTAGGTTCCTATACATTTGTTGTATGCCCTACGTTATTGATAGGAAGCAAACTTCAAACAAGATTTCAACCTACAATTTACTATCAATCTATCTACTATCGATCTATAGGAAACATCACCCCTGAAAGATATCCTCAGGCAAGAACGCCGACACGGTAACATTGGGCAAGTCCACCGCATTGCTGATCCTCAAGTCCACCGCCACGCTACATATAATGTAAGCCTGCTCCCTACTCCAGCCCCTTTCTTGTAACAGCTCAATCATGTTAACCAGGGCATTACGGGCGGCCAGGGTCAAGTCTTCCCCTTCTTGCGTGCCATCATCCCTGATTGGCATCCCCATGGTGGCGATAAAGTTTCGGGGAGCCGCCCACTCCGGAGGCAAAAAATAACCCGAATGGGAAAACCGGGGAAACTTGATCCCTCGCTTTGCCGCCTCACCTTTGTGGATTCTAAACCGCACCACCGCGGCAGCCCCCATTTCAATGGCCGTGATGCAACATTCCGAATCTCCCTGGGCGAAGTGTCCATCTCCCGCCGAATATAATGCTCCATTAACGTTGACCGGTATAAACAGCTTGGAGCCTTTGGTAAGTTGCTTGGCGTCCACGTTGCCACAATTTTCGCGCGGCGGCAGAGTGCGCAGACCCTGGCTGGCAATTGGCTCCAACGTTGGGACCGCGTCTTGCGGGTCCGGCGGCGCAGCGATTCCTCCCCGCCGAACCAGATCAGCCTCCCGGCGAGTCCACTGGTCTACCTGCTCATGTGAAGGTGCAATCCCGGCGGTGCCCATAAAAGAGCCGTTAAATATTCTCACTCCGGGCAACTGCTCAGAAGTAGCCCAATCATCCTTGATGTCCCAGTGGGCCAAATACGGCTCAGGAAACAGGTCGCGCAAGAATCCAGCTCCCGGTCGGTTGCGGGTCCACCCGTATGACTGGGGAAGAATATCCACGTATTCAATTTCCAGCAAGTCTCCCGGCTCGGCGTCTTTGACATAAACTGGGCCGGTCAGTGGGTGGGCTACCTTGGCGTCCAGGTTGCCCAAGTCGTTGACGGTCATCTCTCTCTTGATCTGCCCATCCGACGCATCTCGGGTTTCCAGCAAGACCTCCTCACCCGGGTCAACCTCTAAAATCGGCGGGATATCTGGATGCCAACGGTTGTGCCCCTTGCTGGGTTCCTCCTTTAGCCGCTTGTTCCGGTCAATCTCAATGCTTTTCATAATTAGCCTCTCCTCTGCCAACGGATTTCAACATTGAATCTATATTAAAACCGCTGAGACGCAAAGTTCACAGAGATTGTTCTGGTTACTTTCGTCACGATTTCAGCGTCCTCGGTGGCTCTGCGGTGAGTTTTGAAAAAGTCACTTGGAGTCCCCAGACATTGTTTGGAAGGACGCTGGGATTCTAAGCCAGTTAGCCCAAAGGGTCAACGGCGAAGAAGAGAGTCAATGATTATCAATTAATTCTGGGTTGTTATTGCGATCAATTAAACTCTGGCGCGACCTCCCGCGCAAGTAAGACGACTGAGGTGGACCCCATTGTTAGGACAGCGAAAGGGCCAAGTTAAGATAGTCTCCCGCTGGAAGGTCCGATGCCAAGTCACTGGATG
>MUCJ01000045.1 GCA_002816715.1 SAR202 cluster bacterium Casp-Chloro-G3
GGCCCTCTTGTACAGATACGAGTGATGGGTTCAGAGGAGCGATTTTCTGCCGATACGCGGGGTCGAATTGCCATAATTAGAATTGCTGTAATTCTGTTGGATATTCTTACCTGCATCGCAGAGTGAGTGTATACTGCGAATGTTCTGTTTCCAGCCAAAACCGCCTAAGTGAACGGACACGGGAGGTGCCATGCTCTATCCAGCCCTATCAGACCCTCAACGTAAGGACCGGGCGCTGATGGCCCACTTGATGCGCCGGGCCGGATTTGGCGCGATACGAGACGAATTGGAAAGCCGCTGCGTCCTAGGGTATCGAGCCACGGTCGAGGAATTGCTGCACCCAGAACAGGCCGCCCCCCTGGAAGAAGATGTCCTCCGGCGTTACCAAATTGACCAGAACAGCCTGATGCTAATTGAGAGCTGCCAGGCTTATTGGCTGCACCGGATCATCAACACCAAAGCGCCCCTGGAAGAAAAAATGGCTTTGTTCTGGCACGGCCTGTTCGCCACCGCCTACGGTAAATTGAACCACGCCAAGGCGGTGGTCAATCAGACCAACCTCTTCCGGCGCTATGGACTGGGCAGCTTCCGCACATTGCTCATTGAGCTTTCCCGTGACCCGGCGATGATCTTCTGGCTGGACAACAAGGACAACCACCGGGGAGCGCCCAACGAGAACTTTGGCCGCGAACTGCTGGAGCTATTTACGATGGGCATCGGCAGTTATACCGAAGACGACGTGAAAGCCTGCGCTCGGGCGTTTACTGGCTGGACGATTAACAATGCCGAGTACATGACCATTCGGGCATCCCGTGACTCGGTCTGGCCTCACGGGCGGCTGGACTGGCAGTTCGTCTATCGGTCGGCAGACCATGATGATACTCCCAAGACCTTCTTGGGCCACACCGGGCGGTTCAATGGTGAAGACGTTATTGACCTGATCTGCGCCCAACCCGCCACCGCCTGGTTTGTCGCCAGCAAGCTGTACCAGTTCTTTGTTGCCGACACTCCCGACGAGGACGCTATTCAGATATTGGCCGATGAGTTTCAGCGCACCGATGGCGACCTTCGTTCGGTGATGCGCACTCTGTTTCTGGCCGATTTCTTCGCTGCTGACGATGTTCGTCTGGGCAAAGTCAAAAGCCCAACGGAATTGGTGGGCGGTACCGCTCGGCTGGCGGGCAGTCACCAGTTCCCAGAATGGAGTATCGTCAACCTGGCGATGGATGTAAATTTCATGGGCCAGGAAATCCTGAATCCACCAACTGTGGAGGGCTGGCACACCGGCCCGGAGTGGATCGATACTGGCAACCTGGTGGAGCGCATCAACTCGGCTGCTCTGGAAATGGGTGACACCACCCAACCGGGCGTGCGGAGCATCATTGACCGCCTGCAGACTTTCGGTACGGTGCTGTCCCCCGCTGTATTTGTCGATGCATGCCTGGATGCTATGGGGCAATTCGAGACATCTGACGCTACGCGAGATCAACTGGTACGGTATGCCAGCAAGCTAGGCGACCTCCACTTCGACCGGCAAGATTCGCTGGTTTGCACCGAGCAGCGAGTGGGCGAGATGCTGCAAATGATCGTGGCTACGCGCGAATACCAACTGGCCTGACGCTGTTTTCCTATGCTGACCAAGGCGACTTTCCGCTACAGCCACACCATCGGCTTCCAGACCAACCAGGGTCGCGGTTTCAGCAACCCGGTGGATGTTGCGCTGGATTCCTCAGGAACGCTTTACGTGCTGAACCGGGCCGGGCCTGAAGTGGGAATTCGGCTGCCCTATAAGCGGGTGACCATCTGCACCGTGGGTCAGGAGTATCTGGGAGAGTTCGGCACTGGTGGCACCGGCGATGGTCAGTTCTGGTGGCCCAGTTCCTTGGCCTTCGACAGTGTAGGCAGGTTGTACGTGGCCGACGAAGCCTTGCACCGCATCAGCGTCTTTGCCAAAGACGGCCAGTTCCTAGCCAAATGGGGAATAAATGGGTCAAGGGATGGGGAATTGAACCGCCCTTCGTACCTGGCCTTCGATCAAGAAGATAACCTTTACGTCGCTGACAGCCTGAACCACCGGGTGCAGAAATTCAGCCAAGACGGGCGGTTTCACAGTAAATGGGGCACCCCAGGCAACGCCCCAGGCCAGTTCAACATGCCCTGGGGTTTATCGATTGACGAGATTGGCAATCTCTACGTTGCCGACTGGCGCAATGACCGGGTTCAAAAGTTCAGCCTCCAAGGAGACTTCCTGGCAGAATGGGGAACTTCCAGTAACGGGGCGGGTCAATTCAACCGGCCCTCCAGCGTGGCGGTCGATGCGGCAGGACTTATTTACGTCGCTGATTGGGGGAACGAGCGAGTGCAGGTCATGAGTCAAGAGGGCGAGACGTTAGCAGTCTTGCGGGGAGATTCGGTTGATTCTCGCTGGGCCGAAGACTACTTTGCCGCTAACCCGGACGAGGCCATCCTGCGCCGCAAAGCAGACTTGGAGCCATCAATCAAGCCCCACGCTGAGCATTCCCGTGAAGAATCGGCCAACGTTGAGCAGTTGCTGTGGGGGCCTACCGCCGTCAAGCTGGACTCTCAAGGGCGAATCTACATCGTCGATAGCTGCCGCCACCGCCTGCAAATTTACCAGAAGGTTGGTCATTCTTAATACAACCGCCGCTGACCATGCTTGGATAGTCAACGGCGGTTCCCTTAGCTCAGTGTGAATCCTGCGCTAGACTGGCAACAGAGGTTCGTCCCGGTCCGGCAGCAGATCAGTGTCAAAGCCGTTGATCGCGAGGGCAATCATGGCGTAGTTTCCGATCAGCATGGTCAACTCGATCAGCCCCTGCTTGCCGAACTGTTCGAAGGCCGCCTGATAGGCTCCCCGGCTGGCGTAGTGGTTGCGCAGAACTGAACGCGCATAATTGACCACTGCCTCTTCATCCGGGGCCAGGTCGTCCAGATCGTTCTCCTCGCGCAGATCGTCGACAATATCATCGCGCATGCCAGCTTCGCGGGCCGAAGCGGCGTGGGCGTTCCAGATATGCTGGCAGTCCATCTCCCGGGCGGTGATCAACATGGTGAACTCTTGAATCTTCTTGGGCAGACTGGAATGGTCCCGCAGGTAGTTGTTCAGAGCTGTCGCTCTCTTGGAAAGTTCAGGGACATGGGCCAATACTGATCCCGGCCCATATTGAGGCGCGGAACCGCCACTCCCGAATAGTTCGTCGAAGACCACTTGTTGGTCAGCGGGTACGGTATCTCTGGTCGCTCTAGGTATTCGTGCCACGGTTTCCTCCTTAATTCTAGTTGCTCAATTTAGCTGCCAAACTTTATGGCCAAATGTTTAGTGATTGACCTTCTTGCCGGTCTTTTCCTCGAACAGTTGCCAGGTCAGATCATTAAATGGATAGTACTTGCCCGGCGAGCATTTTTCGACCTCAAGCTGCGCTTTGATCACCCCTTCTACCTCTTCCCGCTGGTGCGCTATTTCGATGACCTCATCCACAATAGCTCTGGGCACCACCACTACGCCATCATCGTCGCCCACAATGGCATCGCCGGGACGCACCAGCACGCCGCCACACTGGACTGCATCATTCACCTGCCAGGGCCAGAACTCGGCCGGGCCTTGCTTGGCAGTGCAGGCGGCTGAATAGACCGGGAAGCCGTATTCCTTCAGCGAGTTGGTGTCACGTACCGCTCCGTCGGTTACCAGCCCGCCGACTTGGCGCTGGAACAGCCGGAAAAATTTGATGTCGCCGCCAATGGAACTGTACTGCCAGCCCATCGCGTCAATTACGAGCACTTCGCCGGGGCCGCACAATTCAAAAGCGACGTACTCGGCGGAAAACTCCCGCTTGGGCTTGTCTTGGGCCAAGTCTGGTCGGTGAGGAACAAACCGTAACGTCACCGCGCGACCGGCCATGCTCTGACCTGGCTGGAGCGGCAACGCACCTTCGATCATGCTCATCGGCCAGTTCTTGACCCAGAGAGCGTCAATCAGGGTCTGAGTAGGGATTTTACGCAGGACTTCTAGAGTTTCGTCGGAGATCGCGGTTGGAGTGGTCATCGTGCACCTCAGGTAACAGGTCTGCTGCGGCGGTATTATAGGACACAATCAGCGATAAATGAAGCTAGGCGACCGGCAAGAGTCACTCCTTGTATTAGCTTCAGGAAAACCGATAGGCCTGGGGAGCCTAATTGGCTAACGCTTCCTTGACCCGTTGTTCAACGTCCGGGGGCACCCAATCAGCCCAAATATCATGGTTTTGCAAGAACCAGATGGCGCCCTCGTCAATGCTGGCATCTCTATCGGCCATCCATTCCACGGCGGCAATTTGGGAAGGGGCGGGGAAGCGCCAAAGCCGCAAAAACTCCACCACCTCCGGCGCTCTGGTGATCAGGCTGGGGTGGACCGCGATCAGCACTCTGGTCGCAGGATAAGCGCAGCCGGTTTCGGGGCCCACATCCACACCGCACTTCGGCTCGGTCAGCATTGCCAGGTCAAGCTCGGACGCGGTCTTGGTTGGCCCCCACATGTAGCCAAGCCAGGGGTCGCGCTTTACGTAAGCGCCTTCCAGAGAAGCGAACAGAGCCGCCTCAGACCGTGGCGAAACCAATTCGACGACATCGGTCAAGCCATAAGCCGCGACTTTTTGCTCGTTGATATTCTCGCATTCCCAACCCACTACGCAAGTGACTAGCCGGGCTTTGCCGTCGCTGTCCGGTGTGACGAAGAGGTCTTTGAATTTACGCAAATCTTGGACCGATGTCAGCCCCGGATTTTCATTTAATACGTATTGAGGCACAGCAAAGGTGCTTTGCCAGTTGTCGTCCAGGCTGCGGCCCAAAGATATTACTGAACCGTCGCCCACGGCAAGATCCCAGGCTTCCTGTTGATTGGGAAGCCAGATTTCCATAGTTACCTGAGTAGTGCCCTTCAGCAACTCATCGAACAACGCGATGGTGTCACCGGAGATAACATCCACCGGGTAGCCATAGCCTCGCTCCAAAATAAACATGGCTATCCGGTTCTGCAATTTGGCACTGTCCCAACTCAGGTCAGCGAACACAATTGGGTCTTTGGGCGGTGGCTCCGGCGTTGGAGAGGAAGCGGCGGTGCAGGCAACTGCGGCCAGGGCAACCACTCCGATAACAACGCCCAGAATGGCGCGGCCAGTAATTTGCCAGACCTTCAGCATGTCGCCTCTTTTTTGGTGAATTTTGGATTGACTGTCGGAAGTCAGTCTGCCAGCAGGCAAGGCTTTAGTCAATTCGAGTTTCTCCCGCACCGTTTTCTCACCTAGCGTTGATAGTGTAAGATAAGCTAACTCAGCATTTATCCTAAATGCCATCCCGGAGGCAATCATGCCAAAAATAGCGATAATCGGTACAGGTCTAATCGGTACATCCCTGGGCATGGCGCTGAAGCAATCGCAACTCAAGGAACTCTACATAGTTGGTACTGACTCCGAACATAATTCCCGTTCCGGTGCCCAGAAAAAGGGGGCTTTCGACAAAGTCGAAAATCGTCTGTTTTCCGCCGCGGAAGATGCCGATATTGTCGTGCTGGCCACGCCGGTCATGGCAATGAAAAACCTGATGGAAGTCTTGGGACAGGAATTGAAAGAGGGCTGTGTGGTGACCGACGTGGGCAGTTCCAAGGGCGTCGTGCTGGAGTGGGCCGACCAATACCTGCCGGATACAGTGGATTTCGTCGGCGGCCATCCAATGGCAGGCAAGGAAACCCCCGGGCCTGAGGAGGCGGCAGCCGACCTGTTCATGGGCAAAACCTACTGCATAATACCCAGCCAAAAGGCCAGCCAACGGGCGGTTGCTGAGGTGGCCACTCTGGTTGAAGCCGTTGGCGCCAAGCCTTACTTTATCAGCATCGAAGAACATGACAGCTTCGTGGCGGCGGCCAGCCATCTGCCCTTCCTGCTGTCGATGGCGTTGGTTGGCTGCACCTCCAAAAGCGCCAATTGGGAGGACATTGCTCAACTGGCCTCTTCCGGATTTCGGGACATCAGCCGCCTCGCGTCGGGAGACCCGGTGATGCATCGGGATATCTGCGTTTCCAATTCCAAGCCCATCGTTGCCTGGATCGACGCCTTTATCCGAGAGTTGCATGATTTTCGAGATATGTTAGATGTTGAGACTGAGCCAGACGCGGACGCCGTCAAGACCATCTTTGAGCATGCCAATGAGGCTCGTGCCAAGTGGATGGCAGGAGCGGTGACCCTAGAGTCTCGGGGCTATAGTCCCCACCAGGAATTGCCAAGCTTCGCTGAGAGCATGGGCGAGATGTTCATGGGGCGACGCGCTATGGATGCGCGGAAGAAGATCACGCAACTATGGAGCGGCAAGGGCGATAAGAGGTAGTGTTGGCCATGCAGTTACAGGTGCTTTAGTTGGTGGACATTCCTGAGCTCAATCCCGCGCCGCCGCTGTTGGTGGTGCTGTCGGGCCCTTCTGGTGTGGGCAAAGACGCGGCCCTGGACGGGTTGAAGAGATTAGACCGCCCCTGGCACTTTGCAATTACTGCCACCACCCGACCGCCTCGTTCCGGCGAACAGGACGGCGTTGATTATATTTTCCTTGACACCGAAACCTTCCTCAAGATGAAGGATCGGGATCAATTTTTGGAATGCGCCGAGGTCTACGGCAAGTGGTATGGTGTGCCCCGGTCTCAGGTGCGGCAGGCTCTCAAGAATGGCAAAGACGTCATTCTAAAGATTGATGTTCAGGGGGCGGCGACTGTGCGTAAATTAGCGCCCGAGGCATTGTCGCTCTTTATGCTTCCTGCTTCTTACGCGGAATTACGCAGCCGACTGAACGGGCGAATGAGCGAATCCGCGCCAGATTTGGAACTACGCTTGCAGACTGCTCAGGAGGAATTGGCCCAGGTCAGCCAGTTCGATTACCGCGTAATAAACCGTGATGGCGGGCTGGAGCAGGCCATCGCCGATATTGATGCCATCATCGCCGCGGAGAAGTGCCGCGTGGTACCTAGAGTGGTGCAGTTTCTGTGAGAGCGCCGGGACGGGATAATAAATGCCAATAGAGCAACCTAACGGAGAGCAACCTGCCGGCTCAAACTCAGACCATAGGCTAGGCAATTTATCGGTGCGCCCCCGGTTGCCCGAGTGGCTCAAAGTGAAGATGCCCGGCAGCCCCCGCTACATTGAGCTAAAGCAACTGCTGCGCGGCCATCAACTGCACACCGTATGCGAAGAAGCCCACTGCCCCAACATTGGCGAGTGCTGGGATCGGGGCGCGGCCACCTTCATGATTCTGGGTGACATTTGCACCCGCGCCTGTCGTTACTGCGCGGTGATCACCGGACGGCCGCAGGGTCTAGACCTTCAGGAGCCATCCCGTTTGGCCGAAACGGTCAAGATGATGGGACTGCGCTACTGCGTAATCACCTCAGTCAATCGGGATGATCTGGCCGACGGCGGGGCCTTCATCTTCGCCGCCTGTATCAATGAAATCCGCGCCCAAGTCCCCGGCTGCAAGGTGGAGGTGCTCATCCCCGACTTTGCCGGTTCATGGTCGGCATTGCAGAAGGTGATTGCGGCCAAGCCCGACGTGCTGAACCATAACATTGAGACCACCCGCCGGGTGTTCCATTCGGTGCGTCCTAAAGGCGAATACCAGCTATCGCTGGACTTGTTGGCGAAAGCGAAGGAGCTTGACCCCCACCTGGCAACCAAGTCGGGCATCATAGTGGGCATGGGTGAGTCCAAGGCAGAATTGATCGAGACCATGCGGGACTTGAGAGCAGTGGACTGCGATCTGCTAACCATTGGACAGTACCTCCGCCCATCGATCAAACATATCCCCCTGGACCGCTATTACACTCCGGCTGAGTTCGATGAGCTTCGTGAGATTGGCGAAGGATTAGGGTTCAAACACGTCGCCTCCGGGCCGCTGGTGCGTAGCTCTTATCATGCCGACGAACAGCACGACGCTGCGATGGCGTCTTCGCCGAACCACTAGCAGATCACTCGGCGTCAGGGAGCATTCAACCGTGACCGCCGACCTCTTGCTGACCAACGCCCACGTCCTGACCCTGAATCCCCAGCAACCGATGGCCGAGGCCGTAGCGGTGAGTGGGGAGACTATCTTGGCCGTCGGCAATTCTACCGACCTACAAACATTAAGCGGCCCCCTTACCCAGGTGATCGACTGTCAGGGTCAGACCCTGCTGCCGGGGTTTGTCGATGCCCATTGTCACCTGCTGGCTCTAGCCAGTTCCCTGACCGGAGTAGATTGCGGGGAAGAAACCGTGAAGAGCATCGGTGATTTGAAGCGGGTCATCCGCGAGCAGGCAGGGCAGACGCCGCCCGGGGAATGGATTCGCGGGTACGGCTACGATGACCTGTCATTGCAAGAAAAGCGCCATCCCACCCGGTGGGACCTGGATGAAGCGACGTCCAATCATCCAGTGCGGCTCAACCACCGCAGCGGTCACGCGACAGTCTTGAACAGCCAGGCTTTGGCACTAGCTGGAGTCGGGCGGGATACGCCTGATCCGGTCAACGGCGTTATTCACCGAGAGCTGCACACCGGCAACCCGACTGGCGTGTTCTTTGAAATGTCCGGTTTTCTGCGGGAGCGTCTGGATACTGACCGCGGCCAGCGAGACCAGGGTATCAGCAAGATGAACCAGAAACTTCTGGAATGCGGCATCACTTCGGTGCAAGACGCCGGGCCGAATAATGACCTGGCCCGCTGGGGGGTATTTCGCGATTTAGTTGACTCAGGGAGGCTGGTCAGTCGCGTGACCATGATGGCCGGGGCCAGCCATCTGGCAGAATTCGCCGCCGCCACTATGGCTTGGGGGTTCGGCGATCATCGACTGAGGCTGGGTCACGCCAAGATCATGCTGACCCTGACCACCGGAGATTTGCATCCTTCGCTGCCTGAGCTAAAAGACCTGGTTTCGAATTGCCACCGAGGGGGATTTCCCGTGGCCGTCCACGCCGTAGAGAATGAAGCGGTGATAGCGGCGGCAACAGTCCTTGGCGATTGTCCGGTCTCGCCTGACAGTAGAGAATATCCAGCGCTATGCGACCGGATCGAGCATTGTTCCGAGTGCCCTCCCAGTGGGCTTGGCCTGCTTCAGAACAGCGGGGCGATGGTAGTGACTCAGCCAGGTTTCATCTACTGGAATGGCGACCGATACTTGAGCGGTGTTGCGCCGGAACTGCTGCCCTACTTGTACCCAATTGACTCGTGGCTCAACGCTGGAGTATCAGTGGCTTTTGGCTCAGATGCGCCGGTGATCGATCCCAACCCCTGGCCCGGAATATACGCCGCGGTAACCGGGGATACCAGACTGGGCGCACGCTTCCCCAAGCCGAAAGGCGCGAGTCGCAAAAGGGGTGTTTCAGTGTTGGCAGCCCTGCGGATGTACACCATCGGTGGAGCATGCGCTGAAGGGACTCAACAAATCAAGGGCAGCATTGAACCGGGGAAGCTGGCCGACTTAGTCTTGGTGGACGCCGACCCAACCCGGCTCGCCAATTCGGCCCTCAAGGACATAAAGACAATGCTGACGGTGGTCGGCGGCAAAGTGGCTTGGCGGCGTAGCCTTTCGGGACAGGATTAGCGAGTTCGTTCCCAGATATAATCGGTCATGTTTCTGAGGGAACGTCGGGCATCACAGTCGGGGAGAATCTCCAGAGCCTGGGCGGCCTTGGCGCAATAACCGTGGATCTCGGTGTAGCAGTCGCTGATTATGCTGGAATTGTTAATCATATCCAGGGCCTGCTGCAGGAGCCCGTCATGGCTGCGTTCCCGGAAGAGCGCTTCGATGGGGTTATTGTCCGGGTACCGCTCCAGAAGCATGATGCTGGGCAGGGTCAGGACACCCTGGAGCAAGTCGTTGCCGACTGGTTTCCCTAGCTCGCTGGGGTCGCCTTGCACGTCCAGCAGATCATCGACCATCTGGAAGGCCATCCCCATGTTATACCCATAGTCTGTGAGGGCCTGAACTTGAAGCTCCGGCGCATTGCCTAAAATCGCGCCGGTTTCGGCGGCGGTGCGGAACAGGGAAGCGGTCTTCCGGTAGATACGGTCCTGATACATTTCGCGGGCCTGCTGGGGGTTGTAGCAGTTGAAATACTCGATAATCTCGCCGCTGGCCAGCTCCATTATGGTCTTGGAAAAACGTCGAATCACCCGCACATTTTCGGTATCGCAGACGAAGGTTGCCGACGCCGCGAATACGTAATCCCCGAAAAGCACCGCAATGTGTTTGCCCCACTGATGGCTAACGGTGGCCTTTCCTCGGCGCAAGTCTGAATTGTCGACCGTGTCATCGTGAACCAGCGTAGCCAGGTGAAGCAATTCGATAGCCGCCGACATAATGATCGGCTTTTCATCATCGTGAGCGTAGAAGTCCGAGGCCAGCAGGGTTATTGCCGGTCTAACCCGTTTGCCGCCGCTGCTCAAGACGTAGTCCAGCAGCGTGTGCAAATCGGGGATAGCTTCGTCGTCTAGATTGCGCAGCCGTTCCTCTACCCGGTTGAGACGGGACTGGATTGGCGCATAGATGGCAATGGCTCTCTGGTCTATTCCTGTTGTCAAGATTCCCCTACGCCACCGGCCCACCAAGCAGCTGAGACTCCCGAGCTTCTACTGCCGGGTCAAGCTTGGTATAAAGCGGCTTTGGTTCCCGCAGTGGATTTCCGGCTTTGATACTTGCGATGGCCTGATCGAAGTCCCAGCTTTCGTCCTCAACCTGGCCGGTGAAGCCAAGAAACTGGTGCAGGTTTTGCGAGCTAAAAGGCAAGAAGGGGGCCAGCACTATCTTGAGGCAGTTGAGCACTCTAATGGCGTTCCACAGAGTGGTGGCGGCATCTTCACGGTCGGTTTTTATCGACCGCCAGGGCGCCTTGGTGTCCAGATAGCGATTGGTCTCTTGGGCCAGGCTGAACGCCTGCGCGATGGCTGCTTTGAACCGGGTGTGAGACAGATGGTCGCCGACCCCTTCCATGCTGGCTCGAGCAGTATCGATCATCTGCTGGTCTATCTCGGACAAAACCCCAGGAGTCGGGATTTTGCCATCAAAGTTTCGATAGGTAAACGACAGCACCCGATTGACCAGGTTGCCGTAAGTAGCCACCAATTCTTCGTTGTTGCGGCGGACAAACTCAGACCAGGTGAAGTCGGTGTCGCCAGTCTCCGGCATGTTGATCGACAGAAGATAGCGCAACGGGTCAGGGTCATAGCGGTCCAGATAGTCGGGCACCCATAGCGCCCAGTTCTGGCTGGTGGAGAACTTCCGGTTTTCCAGGCTGAGGAACTCATTGGCTGGCACGTCATAGGGCAGGTTCAAGCCATGTCCGTACATCATCAATATGGCAGGCCAGATGATGCTGTGGAAAGGAATATTGTCCTTGCCAATAAAGTAATAGGACTTAGTTTGAGGGTCTTTCCAGAAATCTTCCCACTTATTCGGTTCGCCTGATTCTTGTGCCCACTGCATGGCCGCCGACAGATAGCCAATGACCGCCTCAAACCAGACATAGATGCGCTTGTCTTCGTATCCTTCCAGTGGAATGGGCACACCCCAGGATAGGTCGCGAGTGATGGCCCGGTCTTTCAAACCACCTTCCAGAAAGCTAGTTGTGGAGTTGGAGACGTTGGCTCGCCAGTGAGTCTGCGGCCTAACCCACTCCAGCAGCTGCTCTTGGAAGGCCGACAGTTTCAGGAAAAAGTGCTCCGACTCACGAAACTCCGGGGTTTCGCCGCTCAAGATGCACCGAGGCTCCACCAGCTCTTGGGGGTCAAGGGTGCGACCGCAGTTGTCACACTGGTCACCCCGGGCACGCTCATGTCCGCAATGGGGACATGAGCCCTCAACGTAGCGGTCGGGCAAGAACCGCTGGCAACCGGGACAATAGGCCAGTAGCGTTACCGCGGGATAGATATAGCCTTTCCCATACAAGTCACTGAACACTTGCTGTACCACCTGCTGGTGGTTCTCGGTATGGGTAGTGGTGAACAGATCGAAGGTGATACCCAAGCGCTGCCAGGTGTCGAGAAACTGGGGGTGGTAACGCCCCAGAACCTGCTCCGGCGTGATGCCCTCCTGTTCCGCCCGAACGGTGATGGGTGTGCCGTGAGCGTCACTGCCGGAGACCATCAGCACTTCGTTGCCCAGCATCCGGTGGTAACGGGCAAAAATGTCGGCGGCCAAATAGCAACCGGCGATGTGACCCATGTGCAGCGGCCCGTTGGCGTATGGCCAAGCGACGCCAATAAATATACGCACGGACAAATGAGGTGTCCTCAACTATTGACTGTGATCAACTCGCCAGCAATCATAGCTGCGTGTCAAGTGAACCAACGTATTCTAGCACAGGTAGTTGAGCGATGGGGAGTTCTGGCGAGTATCTGAGCAATTCTAATTATGGGGTTAATGTCGGTATTCACCCCGTCACGGCCCTCTTGTACAGATACGAGTGATGGGTTCAGAGGAGCGATTT
>MUCJ01000046.1 GCA_002816715.1 SAR202 cluster bacterium Casp-Chloro-G3
GTTGAATCAGTAGAGGAAACCGCCGGATACGTAAGTATGTCCGGTGGTGTGGGAGGACGGGGGCCGCGAGGCCCCCTCCTACCCGATTTCTACTGGCTCGGTGGTCTACAGGCCGTAGGTTCGGATTCGCCGGATCGGTTCAGATTCGGCAATCTCGCGATTGATCCGATCTTGCTCGCTCATGGCTGGGCCAGAAAGCAGGTCGTATAGATGGACAATCTGGTGCCCTAGCTTGGGAAGAATTCCCTTATCGTGCGAATGCGCTGGTGTAGTCATTTTTGGTTCTTAGAACCTCCTGTAGTCATTTTGACTGGCTTGCCCTGCAATTTGTTGCTGCCAGAGGTATGGCAACTTTTGATACTGTAGAGTAGTCAACATCGTTATATTCAATATACACCCGGAAGAGTATCGTGTCAAGAGATGTTAATCGTCATATACTATGAGAATACCCGATATACACTGCAAGTAAACCCTATCCCAAATGAACTGCTGGTCAGCTACGTGGTGTGCGGTGATTTGGTCGGCGGGACGGTTAATTGGGGGGTAAACAATGGGGATAGAGTCACGCGGTTACTATCTCAAACCTTGGTCCGGTAGGCCCACCACAGCCGCTGGGAATATATATGCTCATCCTGATTTTGTCGAAGGATAGTTTTGAGGAGTTCTACAACTTCTAAAAATGGAAGCCCCTGGCATTTACCAGGGGCTTCTTGGTGGTCTACAGGCCGTAGTTTCGGACCCGCCGAATCGGTTCAGATTCGGCAAGCTCGCGATGAATACGATCTTGCTCGGTCATGGCTGGGCCGGAAAGCAGGTCATATAGATGGATGATTTGATGCCCTAATTTGGGAATAATTCCTTTACCCTGGGAGTGTGCTGGACTAGTCATGCTGGTTCTTAGAACCTCCTCTTATATTTGATTGGCTTGCGCTACAATCTGTTTGATGCCAACGTTAGGGCAACTAACAATACTGTAGAGTAGTCAACATCGCCTTATGGAATATACGACTGGTGGAGTATCATGTCAAGAGATGTTAATTGGCAGTTACTATAAGAATACCGAATAAACACTACAGGCAAACCTTATCCCAAATAAACTGGTCATCAGGTACGCTACGAGGGGCATTTTGGTCGCGGGGAGGGTTAACTTCGGGTAAACATCAGAGGGTTGCGGTCACTTTGAAACTATCTCAAAACTGCAGAGATGCATAGTTCGCAGAGAATGATCTGGTTACTTTTGTTCTGCTCTTAGCGCCTTCGGTGGCGCTACGGTGAGTTTTGAGATAGTTTCAAAGTGGTTTTGTTCTGGGAGTTGCGAGAATAGGTGCGTAGGCTAGTTTACGTAAAACACATGCCATTGAATTGTCACCGGGATTACAGTCCCAGCTTGCCCGGGTTCATAATGTTCTTTGGGTCTAGGGACTGCTTCAACGAGCGGATCACCTCGTGACCTGCTCCCCTTTCCCGGGCCACCAGGTGGTTCAGCTTGACCCCCACCCCGTGGCAATATTCCATAATACCGCCCATGTCTTGGGCCAGAGTCAGCACCTGTTCCACTACCTTACCCATATTCTGGCGGTTGCTTGGGTCTGCGCCATTGACCGGCACCACCATCATTGAGAACATCTCCGGACGGCTCCAGAGGCCATACTCCACCACCTTGACCCCGCCTTCGGCCAGGATTTTCTCGCATTGGCGGCGGTAAGCCAGGACTTTAGAGATCGGCAAGGCCAGGTGCAGGTAGTCGAAACTGCGTCCCTGCCTCCGGTTCCAGCGCACCTCGCGGGGCTTGCCCAGGGCGTTGCGCTTGTAATTCTCGGCCGACTCATGACGCTCCGCCCAGTATTCCAGAGTGTGGTCCGGCCCGATGTCCCGCCCGCCGAATTGGGCGCATACCTGCATCGAGCGATTTTGCGCGGCCTCGACGCCTTCGCGGTATCCCTCAAACAGCAGGTGTAGACGGACGTGGTCATCCTCTTCCGTCAAGTCCAGCAAGGTGGGCCGAATTCCCAGGGCCAGCAACTCAGCGGCGGCCTCAAACCCATGATCGAAGGTGGCGAAACCAGCAGTGGCGAAGGCCTGCGCTTCCGGAACTCGGAACACTTTGATGGTTGCCCTGGTGATGACACCGAACACTCCTTCGGTGCCGATGAATAGCTGGTTCAGGTTGGGGCCGGAAGAGTTCTTGGGCACCGCTCTGGTGGACATAACTTGTCCGGTGGGCAGCACCACTTCCAGTGCCACCACCTGTTCTCCCATTGGCCCGAAAGCGGCGGCCCGATAGCCGACGCCGTTGGTCGAGATAGTCCCGGCAACGGTGGCGATGGGCACGCTGTAGGGATCGTGGCCCGGCATTAGACCGTGCTCGGCCAGGGCGTTAACCAGGTCTTCCAGCACCACGCCTGCCTCGACGACCGCCGTCAGGTCTTGAGGGTTCACTTCAATTATTTTGTTGAGCCGTTTCAGGTCGATGATGATGCCGCCTTGCACCGGCAACACGCTGCCCATGACGCCGGTGCCGCCGCCGTAAGGGACGACTGGCGTGCCGGTGAGATTGGCCAGGCAGACAATTTCTGACACTTCCTGAGCTGACCCGGGACGTACCACCACGTCGGCCAGACGCTCAAATGCCTGCTCCGCGCCGAAGGCCCGGAAGGGCGTCAAGGCGTCGCCAGAGTAGCGGTCCAGGTCATAGGGATCAGACAGCACCTGGTCGCTGCCGACGATTTTCACCAAGGACTCGATGATGGCTTTGTCAATCATGATTGCTCGAACTGCTCCCTAGCTTAAGTCTAGAGGAGTCTGCCGGAAACCTGTGCCGACGCTGCAATTTTACTTCGGTAGGTATTAGTATAGTATTAACAAGGGTAATTAGTGTTCAGTCGCCAGACAGCAACTCTTCAATTCTGCGGTTAACCGCCAACATCTCGGGGATGGTTCTCCTGATAGATTCATCTATTTCAACGATAAGTGACTCTAAGTTATCGGCACCTGCTCCTGTCTGTACAGTTATTAACATCATGGTAATTTGATTAGTAAGCGCTCCAAGATTCCAATAATAAGATGAAACCAGTTCTAGTAACTTAGGATCAGCTATCTGCCCGATTAGAGGGCCTATTACTTGATTGGAGTTGGTAAAGGTCTTCCCAGCCGCGTCTATTTGAGCGTTGACATCCCTAAGTTGCATTGAATCAGTGGGCAGTCCTCCACCCTTCAGAGCTTGGATGAGCCGGGTGTTGCTCAGCAGGGTTGAACCGGCACCGTAGCAGTCGCTTATCCCGGACCTCAGGGGGAATAGATAACTTTTCCGAGCCTCGATTAGCCGACTCCTTCGACCCTCTTCACTCTGCTGCCGGAATTGTTGGTTAACTTCATTAAGGCGGGCTTGTACCTGACGATTAGTGGTTTTGTAAGTGATGTAACCAGTTATCCCCGCCCCTAATGACCCGCTCACAGCTGCCACAATGATTCCCACAAGAGCTACCAACATAGCATCTGGCATTTTGATCTGGCCTCTATGCTAACGAGCAGTTGAAGATTTTTTGAAAACTTCTCCAGTAATCAAGAACGGGGTTGGTGCTGCCACTCAGTGCCCTGGGCAGTGTCTTCCAGAACAATCCCCTGCCCGACCAGGCCGTCGCGTATCTTATCGGCCAGGTCAAATTGTTTGGCCTTACGCAGTTCAGTTCTGGTGTCCAGCAGCAATTGTATGAAGGGTTGGGCCGACAGCAAGTCTTGGCCGTTAACGTTGCGCTCTTGGAAGGTGAGGCCGAGGACTCCGCCCAAACTGCGCAATATATTCTGGGCCGCATTCACGTCGCGTCCGGCTTCCTGGCTTCGGTTAATATCGCGGGCCAGGTCGAAGAGGGCGGCGATGGCCTGGGGCGTGTTCAGGTCGTAATCCATAGCGGCGTGGAAGCGAGTGTCAAAGGGCGAGGCATCCAGCGGTTCGCCGGTGTTGTCGCTGGGTCTCAGCGCATGGTGAAACCGTTCCATTCCGTGTTCCGCCGCCGCCGCACCTTCGTCGCTATAGTTCAGCGGGCTGCGGTAATGGGAGCTTAAGAAGTAGAGGCGCAGGGTGTCGGGACTGAACCGGGCCAGAGCTTCCTCCGCCGACACCAGGTTGCCCAGGGACTTGCTCATCTTGTCTTCGCCCAGGTTCAGCAGGCCGTTGTGCACCCAGAAACGGGCAAAAGGCACCCTTCCGGTGAAGGCTTCGCTCTGGGCGATCTCGTTCTCGTGGTGGGGGAACACCAGGTCTTGTCCGCCGCCGTGAATGTCCAAAGGATCGCCCAGTTGGTCCAACGACATGGTGGTGCACTCAATGTGCCAGCCGGGGCGTCCCGGTCCCCAGGGGCTTTCCCAGGAAGGCTCGCCGGGTTTGGCTCCCTTCCATAGGGTGAAGTCCATCGGGTGCTCTTTGTCATCGTCAATTTGAATGCGCGCTCCGGCGATCATGCCTTCCAGAGTTCGGTGGCTCAGCTTGCCGTACTCTGCGCTCTTGTTGACCCGGAAGTAAACATCGCCGCCAGCGGGGTAGGCATAGTCCTTGTCCACCAGACCTTTGATAGTCTCAATGATACCGGGTATCTCCTGAGTGGCCCGGGGATAAGAATCGGCACGCTGAATGTTGAGGGCGTCCATGGTGCTGAAGAAGTCGTCGATGTACCGCTGCACCAGTGTGTCTTCGCTGATGCCCTCGGTTTGGGCGCGCAGGATTATCTTGTCGTCCACGTCGGTGAAGTTCTGGACGTGCTTTACCTGGTAGCCAATGTGTTCCAGATAGCGACGCAGCATATCAAAGATGACGTAGCTAAGAGCGTGTCCCACGTGGGTGGAAGAATAGGGGGTTACTCCGCAAACGTACATCTTGACGGTCTTCCCATCGGCGGGAACGAAGTCGTCTTCTTGGCCGGTCAGAGTGTTGTAAAGCTTCATATAAGTTCTATTCGTTGCGCTAAACAGGCTGTTTTGGAGACGACTGCCAGGATATTTCCCGCCACCACGTTGGCAGCTAGGTTGCTATCAATCTAGGGGTACTATCGAGCTAGGGTACTATCGAGCTAGGTTACTATGTCCGGAGGACTGCCGCAATAGCGCAGGCGGCGATGCCTTCTTCCCGTCCGATGAATCCCAGGTAGTCGGTGGTTGTGACCTTAACGCTGACTCGCTCCGGTGCAATGGAAAGGGTGGCGCTAATGTGCCTTTGCATATCAGGGAGGTACGGCCCCAGACGGGGATTTTGCGCGAGTATTGTAGCATCAACGTTTGAGATGCGCCAACTGCCCGCCAGCAGCAGATTGACTACTTTTCCCAGGAGAATCAGGCTGGAGATGTCTTTGTACTGGGCGTCGCTGGCCGGGAAATGCACTCCCTTGTCACCCAGGTTGGCCGCACCTAGCAGCGCATCCATGATGGCGTGCACCAGCACATCGCCGTCGCTGTGCCCCAACAGTCCCTGGGAATGAGGGACATTGACACCGCCCAGAATCAGCCGACGACCCTCAACCAGGCCGTGGGAGTCAAATCCTATGCCAACGCGAAAATCGGGAATTGGTGCTTCAGTCATGTGGGCATACGTATCTCATTCAATATAAACGGGCCTGCCGCTAATTGTCCCGGATATCAGGCGTTGGCTGCCGATTTGTTGCGCAGAATGGCTTCAACCAGGATCAGGTCTTCCGGAGTGGTGACCTTCAGGTTGGCATAGGAGCCAAGAAACATTTTGACCGGGTGCCCTAAACTCTCAACCATCGCCGCGTCATCGGTCATCGTTTCCGCGCAAAGCTGATGGGCCTTACGTAATAGATCGTAGCGGAATATCTGGGGGGTTTGGGCCGCCCAGAGAGTTTCCCGGGGCGGAGTGGCCGTCACCACCTGCTCTGGAGAGACTATCTTGATGGTGTCTTTGACTGGAATTCCGGCCACGGCGGCGCCGGTTTCCTGTGCTGCTGCCATGCCTCGTTCCAACAGGGACTGATCCAGGCAGGGCCTAGCGCCGTCGTGCACCATAACCCACTGGCAGGGCTGCAACGCCTCCAGTCCGTTACTAACCGAGTCTTGACGGCGTTTGCCACCAGCGCAGACCCGGGACACTTTGGAGAAATTGTGCTCGTGGACTATCTCTTTGCCTAGTTCCAGGTTGTCTTGAGATAGCACGAGGACGATTTCGTAGATCAGGGAACAAGATTGAAAGTGGGACAGGGTGTGGGCGATTAGAGGTATACCCAGGACGTAAGCAAAGGTCTTGTCCAGTTCACCCATCCGGGTGCTTTGACCGGCAGCCACCAATACCACGCTGGCCCGGTAGCCCAATAGTGAATCTCTGCCAGGTCTAGGCTCAGCAGCCATTTGGCTCTCTAGCCATTTCTCGACTGAGCGAAAATTATCCGTCCGGCGGCGGTCTGCAAAACTCGGGTCACCACCACGTCGTGGGAAGAGTTGATATAGCTGCGTCCGCCCTCCACCACCACCATGGTGCCGTCGTCCAGGTAGGCCACTCCCTGACCGGGTTCCTTCCCCTCTTGCACGATTTCCAACCGCAGTTCCTCGCCAGGCAGCACGATGGACTTGAGGGCGTTGGCTAGATCGTTGACATTGAGCACCTGCACCCCCTGCAACTCGGCGACGCGGTTCAGGTTGTAGTCGGTGGTCAGAATTGGGATTTTCATCGAGCGGGCCAGGTACACCAACTCGGAGTCTACTTCGTTGCCCTGACTGACGCCGACGTCCAGAACTTCCAGGGATACTTTCTCGGATTGGCGCAGTCGCCCTAGCACTTCCAAGCCCCGGCGTCCTCGATTGCGGCGAAGAGGATCGCTGGAGTCGGCAATGTGGCGCAGTTCGTCAAGAACGAATCTGGGTACAACCAGGATGCCTTCTACGAAACCGGTGACGGACAGGTCGGCGATACGTCCGTCAATGATTGCGCTGGTGTCCACCAGAATTGCCCCGTTGCGAGTAGGATTGGCTGCTACGTTGGTGGGTTTGGCTTTCTCCAGGGCGGGGAAAACCGCCTGCATGTCTCGGGCACGCTGCATACCTAGCCACATGCCGGTAACTCCCAGAGTGAAAATCACCAACAGCGGCAATACCAAGCCCAACCAGCCATCCAGGGTGTACAAGGGAATCGACAGTAGAGAAGCGACAATTAGACCTACTAAAAGTCCGATAATTCCGGCCAATAGGGTTGAACCGGGGATGCCATTTACGAAGTCAACGCCCTTGTGCAGCGGCTTGAGCGTAATGTAGGGAGCAACGAATGCGCCCAGAGGGACCCCGGTCAAGGCCAATACCAAGCCCCACGGCCAAAGCCGTTCCTGCCCAGTAGAAATTTCGGAAACGTATCTTCCCAGCCGCCAGCCCAAGACGCCGAATCCTCCGGCTCCCATTACTCTAAGTGCCCATATCTCTAGCACGGAAATCTACCCCCTTCCCAGCGAATTCCGTTCATTCAGCGGGTCAACCGGCTCCCGTAGCCATTTATGAAAAATCTTTGCGCTGTGTTGCGCCTTAGCCATGGGCTACCAAATTCGCCTTAGGCTGGGCGCTTAGACGAAATGTTGTAAATTAGAGCCCAACTGGGATTTTGTCGGACTAAAACGGAACAGACGCCTCAAAAGATGTGCCAATTCGGTCACTTTCTGTTAGAGGGACTTATACAGCGTGAGCATACCATAATTCTCCAGGCAGCGGAAGTTTTTGTCGCCAGGGGCAGGGTTTTCTAATTATCCACTATGGCCTAGGTTGGATGGGTGACTCCACACAATTCATACACTTTGGTTGTAAGCAGGAGTTATAAGCAGGTTCACCCCCGCAGAGCGGCCCAGTCATACCAACGGGAACAAGGTTGGCGGACGGGCCGTTGCGCATCCGCCAACCTTGTAATTGACGTTTTAGCCAAGATAATCCCTTAACAGGGCGTAGCAGTGCCCAGTACCTTTCCTCTCAGCTCCGCCGTAGCTTGGGCGCAATCACCGCCATTATCGCCACCATCGCTATCCCAATCACTCCATTGACGCTGGCGGCCCAGGGCGCGCCCCACATACCGGCCATCGCCCCGGAGTTGATGCTGCCGAAGGTGTGCGCCGATATCGCCAACACTCGTAGTCCCATGATACGTCCGCGAAACTCAGGCTGGGCGACGCGAAACATTACGGTGACGATCAGCACCAGCGACGAGGAGAAGGCCGCGCCGGTGACCACCAGTATCGCCAGCGACACCGGGAAGGAGGTCGATAGCGACAAGGCCACCATGCTGGCATGCCAGACCACCACCGACAGAATCAGCAGCTTGCCGGCATTCTTCAAGTTCTCTATCGATGCCAGGGCCAGCGACCCAATTAACGCCCCCACGCCAAAGGCCGACATCAGCAGGCCCAGCCCGGCGGACCCGGTGCCAAGCACGTCGCGGGCAAAGACCGGCAATAACGCCGTGTGGAAGGGGAACCCGCTGAAGTTGATGATGGCCGCCACCAGTAAGGCCGCCCAGACGGGCTGAAGGCCTTTGACGTACTTCAGACCCTCCCAGACCGACCGCAACACCGACTCGCTAGCATTTGACGGGTTCAGCCGGGTCACCCGCACCAGCAGGGCACAGAACCCGCCCGATAAGTGCAGCCCGGCGATCAAGGCGTAGGCGCCTTCCGGCCCCATTGTCTCGAATAAAATACCGCCCAGCAGAGGCCCAATAATCAGCGTCAGATTCATGCCCATGGTGGTCAGGGCCACGCCGTTGGCTAATTTGTCCTGGCCCACGCTGTCGGCGGCCAACGACTGAACCGCGGGCATCTGAAAGATTCGCGCCAGACCTCCGGCCAGGGTGATTCCAAAGATGTGCCATACTGCCAACTGTCCGCTCAATATCAGGGCCAGCATCAACAGCCCCAGGGCTCCCATGACGAACTCAGCCGTCGCCAGTAGTATCTGACGGGGCACCCGGTCGGCAATGGCCCCGGCAAACAAGGCCATTGGATTCAGTCCCAAACGAGCGGCGGTGACCAGACCAACGTAGAGGGGAGAGTTGGTCGTAACCAGCACCAGCCAGCCCAAGACTAGCACCTCGGTCTGGTTGCCCATTGCGCCCAGCACATTGGACGTCCAGACCAGAGCGAAGTTGCGCTGGCGCAGAATCGCAATCGGATAGACGGCCCTATTTAGCGTGGTGCTTAGCTTCAATCACGCGTTCCCGGCACCGGTCAGCGGCACTATTTCGCCTCCCGGACGCACTGTTCCAACAGGTCGAAGGCGGCGCGGGCAAAGGCCCACATGTTGGCCTCCCGGTCGGTGCTGCGGGTTTCCACGGTGATGGAACGTTCCACCGGCCCGACCACCGCGATGCAGGCATGACCGGAGGCGTCGCCATAACGGTTGCCGGTGGGGCCGCTGGCCCCGGTTTCGCTGAGCGCCCAGGTGGTGTCCAGGGCCTGGCGGACGGTGCGGGCGTTGAGCAGGGCGTACTCTTCGGTGCTGGCCCGCAGGTTAGCCATTGTCGCGTCGGGGACTTGCAGCAGCCCTTTCTGGGCGACGCGGGTGTAGCACACTGAGCCGCCAACGTAGTAGGCCGACGCTCCGGGTATGGATACCAGGCAGGCCGACAGCAGGCCGCCGCAGGAAGATTCGGACACGGCGATGTTCTGGCCCTTTTCTTTGAGCAGCGCCCCCACCGACGCCGCCGTTGATGTAAGGTCTGGCATGATTAACTCCTGTGTACTTCATAGAATTGCCGGGGCTATTGTACAGCAGGACGCCAATCTAAACACCACTACGGTTGTAGTGGCCGCGCAGGGCTTTGGGCCACATCATTTAAGGGAATCTGGAATCGAAGGGGGTGCAGCGAAGTATTCTTGGAAGTATTCTTGGAAGTATTCTTGCCCAGTTAGGGCATTACCAGGAGTTGCAGGCCGCCGCCGGCGTCGGGTTGGGCCGATGGGATAAATTGCCCCACCGGCAATTCCGTGAAGCTATCACTTGTGCTGGTGTCCATTAGAAAAACTCGCGTGATGCCAATGCCCTTCGGGGGAACGGAACTGGCGAACCCGATCACGACCATGCCCTCATGCTCATCCACCACCAGTCCGGTCTGCTCCCCTTCCAGTTCAAAGATGACCAGCGCCTCAGGCTCTCCGTTAATCTGCGCTCGCATGATGTTAATCCGAGATAACTCGCTGTCATACCAACCCCAAAACACCGACTTATCCCCAAAGAATATATGCCTCGAGTCTGGCCAGACACTTTCGGTAGACAGGGTCTCGACGTAGCTGGTGGACTGTACATCGGCGGTAGTCGGGTTGTGCCACCGAATTTCCTGCTCCCCCACCGAGGCCAATCGGTCTCCCACCGTGTACAGCCGGACGCCCTCAACCGCCAAGTCCTGTTCGACCAAGGCCCCCAGAGTTTTTACCTTCAGCTTGCCGCCGCCCCTGACCCCGGTCCAAAATCTTGGGTGATCGCGCTTTGGAAGAACACCTGATCATTTAGAAAGGTGAACCACTCACCGGTAACATCGGTAGACGAGAGGGTTGCGCCGGTATGGGGGTCTAGCTCCTCCACCGTGAACCGCTGGTTATCCACCGTCCACTCGGAACCCCAGTCCCGAATGGCGTAAAGGCGGTCGCCCACCGTCACCGGATAGATGGAACTCTTGGAATAGCTAGTAGACCTGATGGTCTTGATAACATCGGTCTGCCCAGTCTCCGGGATGTACCGAACAATGCCTTTGCTCCCGCTGTCCCAAGAGATATCGGCAATGCCCAGGTTGCCCCTGCCCCTGGCATCGGTTACAACCGTCTTCAAGTTTTGGGTATCGCTGCCAAAGCTGGCCCGATAAAACAGCGCGACAGTGCCGGAAGGAATCTTCTCAGGGCTTTCGGTGATGGCGACAGTGGCAGCGGGCTGCGCGGCTTCACCCGTCGGTACGGCATCGCCGACCGAAACACTCGAATCCTCCACTGCAGGACCGCTTTCAGAGGCTGGCTGGGACAGGACCTCAGCCTCACCAGACGGCTCTTGGGCCGCCGGAATTATCACCGGCCCTTCGTCTACTCCAATGCTTTTCAGTTCCGGCAGGGCGTACCAGAATGCCGCCACCCCAATAACCAGGCCAATCAGCAGCCATAAAACTCGCTTCTCCATAAGCCCAGCATACCAACCGGCCCCTTTAGCCGCCATCCGCCAACCAAATACCCACCAACTTGAACGAAAACCTGAATGAAAAATTATCCGCTGGCAAGTGGAGCCTCAAAGCTCTATAATCACCTTAAAATAGCCTGACGATTGAGACTGACCAATCAACTTGGTAGACAGGAGGCAACCAAAATGCAGCAGGGTAGCATTACCGCTTTGCACATCGCACGGGTTAAGGGAACGCCCTCAGACCCGGTGCAGTCTGCCAGGGCTCTCTCCGGTCAGGGACTGGAGGGCGACCGCAGTTGCCGCGCCGACAACACCCGGCAAGTGCTGGTGATGGACCAGGAAACCCTGGACAAGTTTGGCCTGGTGCCCGGCGTGGTCAAGGAAAACATCACCACCCAGGGTCTGAACCTGATCGACGCCAAAGCCGGTCAGGTGATGTTCATTGGCGACGAGGTGACCCTGGAATTTGTCGGCGATTGCATCGCCTGCCAGAAGATGAACAACATTCGTCCGGGCCTGCTGGAAGAGATTCAAGGTCGGCGGGGGATTCTGGCAATGGTCATTAACGGCGGAGACATCAAGGTGGGAGACACAGCGCGGGTGGAACCGTAGCCAGGTCTCTGTCATTAGGGCAGTAAATTTGTAGGGGCGCACGGCCGTGCGCCCCTACCTGCGTTAATTTCGAGTTAATCTTTCCACCATCATGAAGCGCAGATTTAATCTTCACCAGCGAAGCGGCACATTGAAACTCATTCTTCTACATACCCAGACAATTTAGCATAGCATCATAAAATTCAGTCTTGATCCGGTATGCTTTTCCTTTTCGGCCAGGTTCCTGCTCGATTACATCAGCTTGGTGGCGAAACCATGGCCAAAGTCCGGTACCTTTGTACTTGTCCTCGGGAGTGAACCCAGCCATCTCCCTAATTTCCTCCCGTGTAAAGAACTTACCGTGCACGCCCTCTTTGCTCAGTTTGAGGTGGACCCCAAAAATCGGACAGGTGGTTAAGATAGAGTCCCGCTCCTAGAATGAGGGAAATATAGGGAAATATAGGAGCAGGA
>MUCJ01000047.1 GCA_002816715.1 SAR202 cluster bacterium Casp-Chloro-G3
GGCCCTCTTGTACAGATACGAGTGATGGGTTCAGAGGAGCGATTTTCTGCCGATACGCGGGGTCGAATTGCCATAATTAGAATTGCTGTCAAAAACCAGCCTTCTTGTACGTGTATCTAGTCAGAGCTATAATTGGGCCAACTTAGCAACGGATTCTAGCTGAAACTAACTATGAGCATGTTTCAGCCGCCGCACATCACCACTCACAGGATTTCAGGAGGCTCCTTTTGGCAACCACCAGCACCGACCGCAGCAAACTCCTCAGAATGAAGCACCGCAGCCGCGAAGTGACCGAAGGCCCAGAGCGCGCCCCGGCCCGGGCGATGCTCTTGGCTATGGGCCTGACCCATGAAGACCTGGACAAGCCCTTTGTGGCCATCGCCAATCTGGCCAGCGACGTGACTCCGTGCAACGTGCATCTGGACCGCATCGCCGATGCCGCCAAGGAGGGCGTGCGTCAGGCCAACGGCACCCCCTTCAAGTTCGGCACTATTACCATCAGCGACGGCATTTCAATGGGAACTGAGGGGATGAAAGCGTCCCTGGTCAGCCGAGAAGTCATCGCCGATTCCATTGAGGTGGTGACCTTCGGAGAGCGCATGGACGCTCTGATCACGGTGGCTGGCTGCGACAAGAACATGCCCGGCTGTATGATGGCCATCGCCCGCCTCAACGTGCCGTCCATATTCATTTACGGCGGGACCATCATGCCCGGCCAGTTCCAAGGCCACGATGTAAACATTCAGGACGTATTTGAGGCAGTGGGCGCTTACGCCAAGGGCAATATGAGCCTGGAAGATCTGCGCGCCCTGGAATGCGTGGCCTGCCCCGGAGAGGGCTCCTGCGCCGGACTGTTCACCGCCAACACCATGTCCACCGCCATCGAGATAATGGGCATGTCCCTGCCCGGGGACGCTTCAATTCCGGCCATTGACCCCCGCAAAGTTGATGAAGCTCGACAATCAGGGGCCACGCTAATGCGCCTGATTGAAGAGGACATCCGCCCGCGGGACATCATGACCAAGCAGGCCTTTGAGAATGCCATCACCACGGTGGTAGCCATGGGTGGCTCCACCAACTCGGTGCTGCACCTGATGGCAATTGCTCGTGAAGCCGAAGTAGATTTGAATCTGTCCGACTTCGACCGCATTGGACGCAACACTCCATATATTGCCGATATGCGCCCCGGCGGGAAATATGTGATGGCCGACCTGCACCGTCACGGCGGTGTCGCCCTGGTCGCCAAACGACTGCTGCGGGCGGGCCTGCTGCACGGCGACGCCATGACTGTCACCGGCAAGACCCTGCAACAGAACATGGAGGCCATCGAGACCATTGAAGACCAGGACATTGTGTACCAGACCGACTCTCCCCGCAGTCCCACCGGCGGGCTGGCTATTCTGTACGGCAACCTGGCCCCAGAGGGGGCGGTGATCAAGGTCGCCGGACACCAGGAAAAGGTCTATAAAGGCCCGGCCCGGGTATTTGATCAGGAAGAGCTGGCCTTCCGGGCGATCCAGGACGGCAAAGTCCAGGCGGGTGACATCGTGATAATCCGCTACGAAGGCCCCAAGGGCGGCCCCGGCATGCGTGAGATGCTGGCGGTCACTGGCGCGATCATCGGTCAGGGCTTGGGCGACTCGGTGGCGTTGGTCACCGATGGCCGGTTCTCCGGAGCCAGCCACGGCCCAATGGTGGGACACGTGGCGCCGGAAGCTGCGGTGGGCGGGCCAATTGGCCTACTTGCAGAGGGAGATATAATCACATTAGATATACCCAACCGCCGCCTGGACGTACAGTTGACCGAAGAGGAACTGGCCACCCGGCGGGCCAATTGGAAACCTATGGAATCCAAGTACACCACCGGGGTGTTCGCCAAGTACGCCAAGCTGGTCTCTTCGGCATCAGAGGGGGCGGTTACCCGGTAGTCTCTAGTCGCGTTAGAGATATTGTCGACTGGCCCTTAAGACACTGCAGTATACAAAGAAGGTGCTTTGTCTCGGCTTCGCGTCGAGGATACATACAGGAACTAGGAGGAATAATGGACTACGGAGCAGAAGCGATTGTTCGCCACCGGGCCAGCCGGGGCAAGATCAGCATCGCCTCAAAGATGAAGGTAGAGACTATGGAAGAACTATCCATAGCCTATACCCCCGGCGTTGCCGCAGTTTGCATGGCGATTCACGGAGATAAATCCGAATCCTATGCCCTGACCAACCGGGGCAACACTGTGGCTGTGGTAACCGACGGCTCGGCCGTTCTGGGACTGGGCAACATTGGCCCAGAAGCAGCCATGCCGGTAATGGAAGGCAAGTGCATCCTCTTCAAGGGACTGGCTGACATTGACGCCTTCCCCATCTGCTTGGGAACCCAAAACAGCAAGTCCATTATTGAAACGGTCAAATACCTGGTGCCCACTTTCGGCGGGATAAATCTGGAGGACATTGCGGCCCCACGCTGCTTTGAAATCGAGGCGGCCCTGCAGGATCTGGGTATCCCGGTGTTCCACGACGACCAGCACGGCACCGCGATAGTAGTCCTAGCATCAATTATTAACTCATTGCAGGTCGTTGGCAAGAAAATCGGCGATGTCAAAATCGTCTTCTCTGGCGCGGGAGCGGGCAGTATCGCATCGGCTAAATTGCTGATCGAATATGGTGCCAAGAACATTATCCTGGTAGACAGTCAGGGCATTGTATCCAAAGACCGCACCGACCTGAACTCCACCAAAACGGAAATGCTGGCCATCACCAACCCGGACAATGTTTCGGGTGATCTGGCCAAAGCCATGCAGTTGTCCGATGTTTTCGTCGGTCTGTCGGCAGGTGGCATCGTCACCCAGGACATGGTCCGGTCAATGTCGCCGGGAGCCGCCGTGTTCGCCGCCGCCAACCCCACGCCGGAGATTATGCCAGATCTGGCCAAGGCCGCCGGCGCAGCCGTGGTGGGCACCGGACGCAGCGACTTCCCCAACCAGATCAACAACAGCCTGGCCTTCCCTGGTGTATTCCGGGGCGCATTGGATGCCCGCGCACCCAGAATCACCAACCGCATGAAGACCGCCGCCGCCGGAGCCCTGGCCGGGATGGTGGCCAAGCCAACTCCCGAATGTATTATCCCTTGGTCGTTGGACAAAGCAGTAGTTCCAGCGGTATCCCACGCCGTAGCCAGGGCCTGGCAAGCGGAACACGGGCACTAAGCCTAAATATCCGACCAGAAGTTAACACAAGAAGTTAAAACGAAAAGTCCTCCCGACCGGTTAGAAGAACGTCGGGAGGACTTTTCGTTGGTTTTTCGTAACACCACCAACTGTCTTCATTGTCCGATAGCAGTTAAGATATACTGATAAATGGAGCCAAACTCCAATAACCTGCTAACGCTGAAAGGATTTTATCCATGCTGGCTCGCGACTTAATGAGTTCCTCGGTCATCACGGTACAAACCCAGGCCACTGTCGGCGACGCGGCTAAGTTGATGCTGGAGAATAACGTCAGTTGTCTGCCGGTGGTCGATGTGCAAGGACACCTGGAGGGTCTGCTGACCCACACCGATTTTGGTCTCCATCCCCGGTTTCGGCCTTTGGCCGACAATATATTCTCACTTTTGGGGACATCCGCCTCGCCGAAGCACATCGAAGAAATCTCTAAAACAGTGCGCGGCAAGCTGGTCAAAGATGTCATGCATCACCCGGTGACCACCGTGAAGGAAGACACTCCTATCTCTGATGTAATGCAGTTGATGCTCAACCAGGGCATTCACCGATTGCCGGTAATGAAGGACGGACACATGGTGGGTATCATCACCCGCCACGACTTTCTCAAGCTGATCGCATATTAGCACCGCATGAGCGTCGAGACCGCCATAATAATTGCGCTGGGAGTGGTGGTTCTGCTACTAGCTGCGGCCATCCTCATCCTACTGCGACGTCAGACCGGGTCTGGCGCATCAGATCTGCTGGACCAACAGTTAGACTCGATGAAGCAGGAATTGGGCAAGGTATCTGACCTGGTCAGGGAGTTGGAGAAGGACCGGGAAGGCAAGTTTGGGGAACTTTCGGCGCAGCTCAAGTCCACCGCCCAGCAGACCGCCGCGTTGAGCACCACCACCGGAGCACTGCGGGAAGCCCTGGCCAACAGCCGGGCCAGGGGCCAGTGGGGGGAACGGATGGCTGAGGACGTACTCCGGCTGATCGGCTTCGTTGAAGGCGTCAACTACGTCAAGCAAAAATCCCTGGACGACAGCCAGTCCCGACCCGATTTCACGTTCTTCCTCCCCAAAGACCTCAAGCTCAACATGGACGTCAAGTTTCCCCTGGACAACTACCTGAGGTCGGTCAACGCGGAGGCTTCCGACGAAGAATTGCGTTATCGCGCCGCCTTTCTCCGCGACGTGAGAGGCCGCCTCAATGAAGTCGCCACCAAAGACTACATTGACGCCAAGCAAAGCACCCTTGGCTGCGTACTGCTGTTCATCCCCAACGAGCAGATTTACCAGTTCATCCATGAGCATGACCACGCCCTGATCGACGAATCATTGAAGAAGCAGGTCGTACTCTGCTCCCCAATGAGCCTGTTCGCCATTCTGGTGGTGATCCGGCAGGCGGTGGACAATTTCACCGTGGAGCAGACCTCCAACCAGATCGTCGCCGAGCTAGGGCTTTTCAACCAGCAGTGGGAACAGTTCTTGAAAAAGCTGGATGATGTGGGTAAGCGTATCGACGCCAGCCAGCGCGAGTACCAGACCCTGATCACCACTCGTCGCCGCGCGCTGGAGCGGCCCCTCAACCGCATTGAAGATTTGCGCCGCTCCAGGGGCATCAGTCTCCCTGAAGATGAAGCCCTGGCTGAGCCAGCCAACCTATTCGAGCCGTTGTTAGAGAGCCTGGACAGTAGCCCTCTTGAACAGTAGACAGTCCAGTAGGCATATCATAGTACAATAGGCAGCGGTTGAAAGCGGTACGTGAAAGTATTCTTGAACCCTTAATATTCTCAAGGCAAGTAGGAGCAGAATATGCCCAGCCACAAGATTAATATCGGCAATGTCGAACTGGTTTCATTGAGCGACGGCAACGGCGACCGGGAGCCAACCTTCATGTTCCCCGACAGCAGCATGGAAATCTGGCGTGCCGAGTTTGGGGAGTTGTTGGACGGGGCGGGGCACCTGCACCCACGCTATGGTTCAGTGGCCGTCCGTTCCGGCGGTAAGCTGATCCTGGTCGACACTGGCTTGCAAGCCCCCGGCGCAACCCTGATTGATGATATGAAAGCCAAAGGCATCGACCCAGGTGACATTGACCTGGTGGTGCTCACGCACCTGCACCCCGACCACGTCGGCTGGAACTTGACCAACGGGCAGCCCACTTTCCCCAACGCCCGGTATCTAGCGCCCCGCTCCGACTGGGAATACTGGACTCAGCCTGCAGTGTTACAAGGAGCGGAGCACGTCACGAATCAGGTTTTGCCCTTGGATAAGCTGAATATCTTGGACTTGATGGACAGCGACTACCAGGTTACCGATGAACTGACCACCGTATCCACCCCCGGTCACACTCCGGGGCATATGTCGATCATGATCTCTTCTGGCGGCCAGCGCGGCTATATTCTGGGCGATGTGGCCCACAATCCGGCCCAGGCCCACCACACCGACTGGAATCCGGTATTCGACATTCAGCCCGATCTGTCCCGGCAGACCCGCCATCAGGTCTTGGACCATCTGGAGGCCGAAGAAATCACCGTCTCCGCCGGACACTTCCCCGACCCTGGATTTGGCAAGTTTGTCCGTCAGGGCGGGCGACGGGTCTGGCAGGGTATCTGAACCAAGGCCCAGGTAGAATCTAACGGAAAGGCTATGCCGACTCGGCGGCTTTCACCATGGTATTCCTATAGAGGCACGAGTATAGGGGCACGAGGGGCACGACTTAACATGGCTTCAGAAACAATCAAACTCAGTAGAGGGGAATCGCTGGCAGTTATCACATTGAACCGCCCGGAGGCCCGCAACGCCCTGACGCCGGACATGATCTCCGCCTTGGGGGAGGCCATTCAGTCCTGCCAGAACCAGGAAGTGCGGGCGGTGCTGATTACTGGTGCCGACGGCGCTTTTTGCTCCGGTGCCGATGTTAAAGACCTGCTAAGTCGTCAGGAACAGGAGGGCGATAAGGCCGTTTCCAGTCATTTGCGAGGACTGGCTGATGAATTGCACCAGCGGGTAATTCTCGGCATACGGCGGCTGGAGAAGCCAGTTGTAGCGGCGGTTAACGGCGTGGCCGCTGGCGCGGGGTTCAGTCTGGCCCTGGCCTGCGACCTTCGGTTGGCCTCCAGCAACGCCCGGTTCCTGATGGCCTATGCCAACATTGGCGTCACCGCCGACGGTGGCTCAACCTACATGCTGCCCCGGCTGGTGGGTATGAGCAAGGCAATGGAGATCTACACCGCCAGCCAGCCCATGAGCGCCGAATACGCCCATGAATTGGGTCTGGTCAACCAGGTAATTCCGACAGCGAATTTCGAGCGTCACTCGCTGGAAATCGCCACTAGGCTGGCCCAAGGCCCGACCATTGCCTACGGCCAAGTAAAAGCCTTGTTTGACCGCTCCTGGGACAGCACTCTGGAGTCGCAATTAGACGCCGAGACCGACGCCATCAGCCAGATTGCGCTAACCAACGACTTCCAGGAAGGGATCAAGGCTTTTACCCAAAAGCGCCAGCCCTGGTTCCAGGGAAGTTAAAGACTTCAACCCGAGCGCATCTTATGTCAACTCTTCCATTGCAAACACCTCATTTTGGATAAGGGTCAAAAGACACGGTCTCTCCGCCACCGACGCAAAATCCTTTCTGGAAAACAAAAAAACCGCCAAAACTGGTTTCCATAATCATAGATTGACAATAACTGCCGCCAGTAGAATTAACCTTGCTGGAGCTATTGCTCAGGATTACTTGCCGGGATTGGCTACCATTAGGGCGCTCATTCTCCCATCGCGTCGCCCCGCCAATAAATTGGTCAATCACCCCCTGATCCATCCGCCCGGCAACAACCTAAAATATGTGAGGAGGAGAGTGTGAAGAGGTTTTACATTTTCGGAATTCTAGCCATTTTTTCCCTGGTTTTCGCCGCCTGTAACAGCGCCCCGGATGCCCAGTCCCCAAACCCATTATTGGTGTCTTCGGACCCGCCGGTGGTCTCGGGTAAAACCGGGTCTTCCGGCTCAATTGGATCCCAAGGCCCAGTTGGCCCGGCAGGCCCCTCAGCCGCTGAAACGCTGAGGAATCAGCAGTGCGGCTTAGGTAACTTCGTTACGGGCTTTGACCAGGGCGGCAACATCATCTGCGGTGCCAGTGGCAGTGGCAGCAGCAGTAGCGGCGTTCTCAGTAGCACGAATTGCGCCGCCCGTGGCCGGGGAGTCAATCTGCGGGGCTGCGACCTTCGCGGCGCCGATCTTAGAGACGCCAATTTGACGAACGCCGACCTGACTGGCGCTGACCTGGATCGTGCCGAGTTGAATGGGGCTGATCTTTCTGGAGCCATCCTGACCGACGCGATATTGATCGATAGCGACTTGGCTGAAGCTAAACTGATTGGTGCCAACTTGTCCGATGCCGACCTGAACGATGCTGACTTGACCGAATCCAATTTTAGCGGTGCCAACCTGAGTGGTGCCAACTTGTCCGATGCCAATTTGATTGGTGCCAACTTGTCCGATGCCGACTTGTCCGGCGCCGACTTATCCGGCGCGGGTCTGACCAATGCCAACCTGTCGGATGCCAACTTGACCGGTGCCAACCTGGAAGACGCCGTATTGATCAATACTCGCATGAGAGGAGCCAACCTGACGCTGGCAGATTTGCGCGATGCCGACCTGACCGACGCAGACCTCAGCAACGCTATACTGAAGTTTGCCGACTTGACTAACGCCGACCTGGAAGACGCCAGATTGAGCAGCGCGTCCATCGGCGGCGTCATCTGGGACAACACCACCTGTCCCGATAACACAAACAGCGATAACCGCAGCAATACCTGTAAGAATAATCTGTAGTAGATAACACCAGATCAAACGTATTGTAAATAAGTAGGGGCACGTCATGGCGTGCCCCTACTCGGCCTTACTGAAGAACAAGGACAATTACCTCAAAGACACCACGGTCACGCCATCGCCGGAAGGCCCTTCATCCGGCGCCAGCGAAAGCACCAGCGCGTGCCCGGTTAGATACTCACGGATGGCACGGCGCAGCGCACCGGTACCTCTACCGTGGATAATGCGTACTTGAAACGCTCCGTCCAGCGAGGCATCACTGATAAACCCCTCCACCTTTTCCAGGGCTTCATCCACCCGGTGTCCGTGCAGATTGATCTCAGTCTCCGCCGGACGCCCAGTCGCTGGTCGGCTGAAGTAAACGCCGCCGCCGTGGATCTGACGAAACCCAGGTTTTGGCGGCCCATCAATAGCATTTCCAGAGGGCAGGGCTGACTCAGCCAGACGCTCCAACTGGTAAACCGGTATCTTGGCCCGCATGGTGCCCAACAGCACTTCCACCTGATCGGTTTCATTGGGTGGAGTAATTATCTCCACCGGACGGGGGATGCCCCGGATGAACACCCGGTCGCCGCTGTTGAGCCTCTCCTGCCAGGGAACTCGTTTCAACTCAATTGGCTGCCATTGGGTGACATTCAGATGACGACGCGTCTCGGTCAATTCAGCGCGCTGCTCACGCACTGCTTCGGACAACCCCGGGCTGGCGGCTGAGGATGTTGGAACCTGCCGCAACAAACGCTCGGCCCTCTGCAGTCGATCAGTAACATCCTTGATCTGGTCTTGAAGTTCTTGCCGGGCCGCCTCAACCAGCTCCACCTTGGTCGCCTCCACCGAGGCCAATCGCTCTTCCACCTCCAACTGCTGAGCCTTGGCCTGCGCCAGGGATTCCTCAGACTCTTGCCTCAATCGTTCAACTATCAGACGTTCCTCACGCAGGTCCCGCAGCAAATCTTCGGCGGCGCGATCAGTGGGTGACATCAGCGATCTGGCCTGCTCGATGATTCTTGAAGGGATACCCAACCGGGCAGCGATGGTCATGGCGTAGCTGCGCCCCGGCAGACCCAGGGTAACCCGATAGGTCGGCTCCAAAGTCTGCGGGTCCAGGTCTACGCTGGCGTTCATCATTTCGGGCTGTTCCTGAACATAGCGGGCCACTCCCCGATGGTGAGTGGTCGCTACCATCAGAACCCCTTGCTGGTGGAAGTGGCTCAGGATGGCTTCAGCCAAGGCCGAACCTTCCTCCGGGTCGGTGCTGGTGCCAAGTTCGTCAACCAAAACTAAAGAGCGGTGGGTTGCCTGCTCCATGATCGAGCGCAGGTTTTGGATGTGGGAGCTGAAGGTGGACAACGACTGCTCAATGCTCTGCTGGTCGCCGATGTCGGCGTAGACGCCATCAAACAGCGGGAACCGGGCTTCGTCGGCGGGGACGTGCAGACCGGCGTGAGCCATCAGTGCCAGCAGACCCACCGTCTTGAGCGCGACGGTCTTGCCCCCAGCGTTAGGCCCGGTGACCAGCAGTACCCGGTACTTTTCTCCCATTTCCAGGCTGATCGGCACCACCTGGCCGGAAAGCAGCGGATGCCGCGCCGCCGACAGGTGCAGGCTTCTGACTCCGGTTTTGTCATCTGAAATGAAAGGCGCAACGGCACGAGACTCCATGGAGTACCGCCCCTTGGCCACTGCCAGGTCTAGCCGGGCCATCAAGTCCAAAGTCAGCAGGAAATCATCGCCGGCCTGCCCCACCAACGCCGACACATGCCGCAGAATTCGTTCCTCTTCCCGCTCTTCGGCCAGGTGAGTCTCCCGCCAGCGGTTGCCCAGTTCAATGGCGGGCATCGGCTCGACAAACACGGTGGCCCCGCTGTCGGACACGTCATGGACAATGCCCGGTGTTTGGGACTTCATCTCAGCTTTAATCAGCAGAACCAAGCGCCCGTTGCGCTGGGTGATAATTGACTCCTGAACCAGACTCCGACGCTGGAACCGGCGCAGACTGCGCTGCATCACATCGTTGAGCTGGTTGTAGGCCGCCCGCGAGTCGTTGCGAAGCTGGCGCAGGGCGGGACTGGCGTCGTCCAGAATCTCGCCCGCCGGGCTGATCGCCGCAGCTATGGCTTGCTCAATGGCCGACAGATTGGGAATATTCTCGGCGATACCCCCCAACAATGGCATTTGTTCGTGCCGCACCAGATGGTTGCGGTTGTAGCGGGCCGCCGCCGTCATTACCTGTAAGGTGTGCAGTTCCTCACCCCGGATAACCCCGTCGAGCATTGCCCGCTGCACCAGTTCCCGCAGGTCATCCGGCGGGCCACATTCCAACGCGCCCCCCTGGTCCAGGAATTGCCGGGCCTCAGCGGTCTCCTGCTGGCGGGTCGCGATGTCCAAAAGGTCGCAGGAGGGATTTAACGCGTTGGCTTTTTCTCGGCCCAGAACAGTACGAGTGAACGTAGCCAGGCGACTGCGTATCTGGTCGAACTCCAGCAGAGTAATCGTGCGGGAAAATCCGCCCATCACATTAGGCGACGCGTTGCTTTCGTTTAGGGCAAAATTATTGGAGGTCATGACCCGGTGTTCTTATAATTGCTACCACGTTATGGGATACACCCGACTCTGCGTCAGCAGGTGGCCCACGTCTTCCAAAGTATCTCGCTTGGGGTCACGAATATTCAAGCGTCGGCCTAAAATCCTGTTCTGAAACTGCTCCATGTGAGGGCAAATGCGCAAAAATCCATTCAAGGTTAAGCTCTCACCGCCCAATACCACGTAGTCTATCTGCTTGGCGACCGGCTCGAACTGGGCGCGGACCGCCGCACAGGTCTTGTCGTAGATGAGGCGAATCTGTCCTTCACGAATACGCGCGAACCGCTTCTGGGATGAGCCGCCCTTCTTGTGCTGGCCTTTGACGTAGCGGGCGTCGGTCTTGGATGAGACCAGCTTCTCGCCCCGATATAACGCGACCGAAAAGCGTCCCAAGCGCAGCAGCACCACCCCAATAGTATACTCTGCGGCCAGCAATTGAAGCAGCGGAGCGGTTTCCCACTTGGGGAACGTTATCTGTTCCAGCACCGGAAACGGAGGGATTATGATCCAGCCCTGGTTGCCCGTCTGCAAGCCCACAATTCCGGTAGCGGATTCTAAAACCGAATCGTTGGCCTGGGTCAAGTGCGACGCCCAACTCTGGTCGTCCCGGCTGGCTGCTCTCAGGAAAGGCTCAATTGCACCAGGAGGGAGGTAAATTGAGGACGAAATTGCATCGGAACCAGGCATTGAATCAGCCAACAGCCCTTGCAGTACGGACTTGTTCAGATACTGGCCCGGCTCAACCTTCCAGGTAGCGACGGGTTCAACCATGAAATAACTGGCGAAATAATTGGCGGTTATTGCTCAATCTGCTTGATCCTTCTTTCATGGCGTCCTCCCTCGAAATCGGTATTGAGCCAGACTTCAACCACTTTTAGGGCGGTTTGCTCGCTGACCAGCCGCTGGCCAATGGACAGGACATTGGCGTCGTTGTGCTGACGCGCATATGTGGCCGACTCAACGTTCCAGCAGAGGGTGCACCGGATTCCCCGCACCTTGTTGGCGACGATGGCCTCGCCGTTGCCGGAGCCGCCCAACACGATGCCTCGCTCGTACTCACCGCGAGCCACCGCCTCGGCCACCGGGCGTATCCACTTTGGGTAGTCCACCGATTCGTCGGAGTAAGTCCCCATGTCCTGAACCTGGTGACCTTGCTCCGCTAAAAAATCGCGTATTTTCTCTTTGTAGGCAAATCCAGCATGGTCCGATCCAATAGCAATACGCACGCTAACCTCCTGAGCAACGCAATACTGCAACGCGGGTACAATTTACGTTGCGCTTATCCTCAATCTACGCCATATCATAATTTCTGTCCACCGTCGCGGATGCGGGGAGTAATGGTTCAGTTTGCCGGATCAGGAATGGGACTCCGTTGGTCACACCGGCGAAGGTCAGTGTCCAGACACTAGTACACCTTCGCGCAGTTCTTTCGGTAGTTTTAATATGCTCATCGCTGCTAATTTCGGTGAGCTAAACTACCGAGATATTTAGCC
>MUCJ01000048.1 GCA_002816715.1 SAR202 cluster bacterium Casp-Chloro-G3
CGCGCCGCCGATCATATCAACCAGGCCATCCACCAGACTGCGGTCCACCCAGTCAGTCACGGTCACCAGGAATCCATAGAACCAACGGCGCACAATCAGATTCTCATACAGAGTGTCCAGGTAATACTTTTGTGTCAACAGAACATGCACCGGTTTTATCTTTTCCATGGGGTCTCTCATTTCGAGGGCGCTCCCCTGCTTCTGGCGGAAGTAGAGCAACGCAACAATGGCGATACCAACTGCCGCTAGGCCAGTAGAGGCAACCGCCATAGCAGGGTCGAAAGGAGGAAGCTCCGGGTGTCCAAAAACCAACGCCCCGGATACGTACTCGGTAAACCAGTGTTTAGGAATAAACAGGAAGCTCTCTACCCACTGCGGGTTGACCAGGTAGCCGACAACTACGGCGGCAAAAGCCAGAATAACCATCGGTGCTACCATTACCCAGGGCGATTCCCCCAAGTGCACATGCTCCGAGACACCAGCGGGCACCGGAGCGTTGGCCCGCTCAGCGTCGGCGATTTCCTGCGCGCCGCCGCCCCGAAACTCGCCAAGAAAGGTCAGGCGCACCATTCGGAAGGTATAAATAGCGGTCAGCAGCACCGCGGCGAGCAGCAGTCCGAACACTAGATAACTGACCCTCCTGTCCAGCAAATCTCCGCCCAGGAAGGCCCCCGCCAGGATTTCATCCTTGCTCCAGAAACCGGCAAAGGGGGCGACGCCCACCAGACTCAGCGCGCCGATCAGCGTCACTGCGTAGGTCCAGGGCATCTTCCGCCATAACCCGCCCATGTAACGCATGTTGAAGGTGCCGGTGGCGTGGTTGACGCTGCCCGAAGCCAGGAACAACAACGCCTTGAAGAAAGCATGGGTGAAAAGGTGGAACAACGCGGCGGCAAAGGCTCCCACGCCCAAGGCCGCCATCATATACCCAAGCTGGCTGATCGTGGAGTAGGCCATCACCCGCTTGATGTCATTCATTACCAGGCCCATTGTCGCCGCGAAAAACGCGGTGAACGCACCGATCAGTGCCACCACCGTCATGGCCTGTGGGGACTCCTGAAACACGGGAAAGAAGCGGGCCACCAGAAACACGCCAGCCGCCACCATCGTCGCCGCGTGAATCAGCGCGCTGACTGGCGTTGGGCCTTCCATCGCATCGGGCAGCCAGGTGTGCAACGGAAACTGTCCCGACTTGCCCGCCGCCCCAGCGAAGATACCCAGGCATACCCAAAGCAACGCCGTACCAGCCAGGATACCCAACCCGCCAGCGGCCACCGGCTGGGCCGCGGCCCAGATGTCTGGGATGTGCAACGCGTTCAGCCCGGCTGCCGCGAATTGGTCGGCCTGGAAGAACAGATAAATAATCGCGATCAAGAAACCAACGTCGCCGATGCGGGTAATGATAAACGCTTTCTTGGCCGCCGCCGCTGCCGCCGGACGGTGGTGCCAGAACCCGATGAGCAGGTACGAGGAGATGCCCACCAATTCCCAGAAGGCGTACAATTGGACAACGTTGGTGGCCAGCACCAAGCCCAGCATTGAAGCGGTGAACAGGGACATGTAAGCGTAGTATCGAGAGAAGCCCGGGTCACCGCGCATGTAGCCCAGAGAATAGACCTGCACCATCAGGCTGACGCCGGTTACCACCACCAGCATAACGTTGGTGACCGGGTCCAGCAGCAGTCCAATCTCAATTGATGCAGTGCCCAGGTCCAGCCATGTGTGGGGCGCAAACTCTAGAACGACACCGTGATTTGCCGTCCTCAATATCCAGATTGACAGCCCAAACGACACCGCAAGACAGCCGATCAGCAGCAGTCCGCTGAGGATGGAGTAGCGGTTCAGGAATGGCCGAATAACTAGAGATATGACGACAAAGGACGCCAATGGCAGGAGGAAGACGGCCCAGACAACACCTTCACTAATCATTTAGAGCCACGGATCATCTAGAGCTTCCTCAGTATCTCTTCGGCGACGTGTTCCCGGCCCTTGGGAACGTAGATGCGGAAGGGTATGCGATCGGCCCAATCGCGAATATCACCCTCGGGTAAAATGCGCGTGGGCAAGCCTTCCCCCTCCAGGACTTCTTTCCACATCTCGGCCATCATCAGATTAGGCGCTTTTTTAAACTCGACCCACATTCACTGCTGCTAATTGCACTATTACTATTCTTACTGCCGTTACGACTGGCGATCTGCCTAATATCTCAATTGGGCGGCTTCGGTCAGATTGACCGTTTCCGTGCTGCGGTACATGGCGAATACAATGCCCAACCCCAGCGCAATCTCCGCCGCCGCCACCGTGATAATAAACACGGCGAAGACCTGTCCGGTCAACACGCTGGCGATGTTGTCTTGAATCGCCTGCGGGACTACGTAACGGGACAAGGCCACAAAAGTCAGGTTAACTCCGTTGAACATCAACTCAATGGACATCAACACGGCGATGACGTTGCTGCGGGCCAGCGCGCCGTACAGCCCAATGCAAAAAAGAATCGCGGCGACAATCAGCATCGACTCCAGGGACATGGCTAGGTTCCCTCCCGCCCACGAGCCAGGGCCAACGCGCCGATCAGCGCGGCCAATAGCAGCACCGAGGCCACTTCAAAGGGCAGGACAAAGTCACTGATGAGCAGGTCTGCGATGCCAGCCTGCTGGATTTCCTGCATTTCTTCGGGGCTGCTAACGCCAGCTTGCTCCAGAGCACTGTCCGATAAGACGTTGACCGATTGGGTCTGCACCAGGCCCACTCTCTCTTGTTGGGAGTCGGGGATGAGACGCCAATCTGTTGACACCGCAGTAACTACCATTGCCGCCAGCAACAGAGCGGGTAAGACCACCGCCGGAATTTGCAGCCGGTTAGGCAGGTTGCCGCGCCGCACGTCGCTGGTCAACATCACCGCGAAGATGAACAGGATGGAGATGGCACCAACGTAGATCAGCACCTGCACCACTGCCAGGAACTCGGCGCTCATCAATACAAAAAAGCCCGCCACCGCTATGAAAACCAGAGCCAGCAGCAACGCCGACCGAAATAGGTCGCGGATTACGACCACTCCCAGAGCTGCCCCAATCGCGACAATCGCCAGCACCCAGAAAACTACATCCTGGAAAAGCACCTAGTTGGACTCCTGCTGAGATCCCGCGGTGTCGACCGGGCTGTGCTCCAAACGCAAACCCGATTTTTCCTGCTGGTGCCAGCGCCAAGACTCCCGACCCACTTCCCGCCAGTTCAGGGGCCGTCCACCTCTGGGATCGTAACCCGACGCCTCTAGCTGAGGCCGGAAAAATGTGCTGGGGTGCTTGTCCGCCTGCCGCAAATCTTCGACGTGAAGCACCATGTCTTTGCGGCTGTACTTACCCTGCTCGAATCCACTGCCCATGAACAGGCAGTCATAAGGGCAAGCCTCGACGCACAGACCGCAGAACATACACCGCTGAATCTCAATATCGAAGACCTCCAGCCGGTATTTGTCGCCCTGTTTCGGCGCGGTCTCGCTTGGGCTGGTCACAATTTTAATGATGCCCAGCGGGCAGTACTTGGCGCAAGAAGCGCAACCAGTGCAGCGCTCTTCATACCAGACAAACTCTTCCCCCCTAAACCTGGGGTGCTGTTTGACTCGCTCCTCGGGATACTGAACGGTGGTGGGCTTCTTGGTCAGGTTTTTAAGGGTAACCATCAAACCTTTAGCCATCGCTAGACCGTACATGCTATCTCACCTCCACCGTTGCCACCGCCGGAACTACCACCGTGGTTGGCCTGACCGACAGCACCTTGGCATTTTCCGGCACCAGGTTGCCGAACAGGAAAATGCAGCCCAAGGCCAGCGGAATGTTGATACCGGCCATAATCCAGAGGTCTATGGTGGCTAATGTCCCGGCGGAGTCCCGCAAGAAGAACACCTCCAGGGTGGTCGCCGCCAAATTGATCAGGCTCAATGGCAGGAGGAACTTCCAGGATAGGGCCATGATCTGGTCCACCCGCAGTCGGGGATAGGTGGCCCGAATCCAGACGAAGACAAACAAGACTAGCAAAGTCTTCAGCAAGAACCAGAACCAGCCGATGTACTCGGCAAATGGCCCGACCCAGCCGCTAAGGAATAACGTGGCGATAGTGGCCGCCACCACCAACATGGCCCCGGTCTCGGCGGCGAAGATCAGGGCGAACTTGATGCCGCTGTACTCGATATGATATCCGGCAATAATTTCCGATTCGGCCTCGGCGACGTCGAAGGGCGTGCGATTCAGTTCAGCGGACATCCCGGTGAGAAAAATAAGCAACGCCAGCGGCTGCACCAGCAGGAAGGGTATGGCCTGGGCCTGCACAATGTTAGCCAATGACATGGAACCCGCCACCATTACCACGCCCAGCAGCGATATAACCACCGGCACCTCGTAGCTGATTAGCACCGCTACCGCGCGGGCCGCGCCGAACAAGGCGTAACGGTTGTTGGAGGACCACCCGGCCATGAAAATTGCCACCGTGGTCAATGAGCCTATTGCCAAGATGAACAGCACGCCAACGTTCAGGTTGGCCAGGGCCGTATTTTTGCTGAAGGGAATAACCGCCGTCATCAGGAGCAGTGGCGCCATCATCACCAGCGGCACCAGGCTGAAGGTGATCTTGTCGGCACCGGCCGGAATCAGGTCCTCTTTGGTCATTAGCTTGGCCAGGTCGGCGATGGGCTGCAACAGGCCAAACGGCCCCCAACGGTTGGGGCCAATACGATTGTGAAATCTACCCAAAAGCCGTCGTTCAAACCAGGTGACCAACGCCGCGCCCAACAGCACCGCATTCACCAGGATTAGCATTATTGCCAGTCCGGCGGCAACGTAAGCCAGCCAGCAGGGTAAAAACGACCCAACCGCATCGTATATGACTCGATACAGAGCGTTTTCGAATAGAATATTGTCGGCGGCGAGTTGACAGTTCACCGATCAACTTCTCCCATGTTGATGTCCACGCTGCCCAACGAAACGATCATATCGGCCAGCTTCCAACCCACCAGCAAGTGCTCAGTGACGGTCAGATTGATCAGCGACGGAGAGCGTATCTTGCACCGATAAGGCGCAATGCCACCGTCGCTGACCAGATAAAACCCCAATTCGCCTTTGGAGGCCTCCACCCGACCGTAGGCCTCGGCCCCCGCCTCTGGCCGAATTACCAACGGCAAATCTACCAGTCTGACTGGGCCTGGCTCGATCTGCGCTACACACTGGTCAATGATGCGCATGCTCTGGCGCACCTCCTGCATTCGCACCCAGAAACGGTCATAGTTATCCCAGTGACTCCCGACGGGAACGTCGAACTCGACTTTATCATAAGCGTCGTAGGGGTCCATTTTGCGCCAGTCCCAGTTGACGCCGCTAGCCCGCAGCACCGGGCCGGACACCGAGCAGTTGATCGCCATCTCCGGCGGCAGGGGGCTGACCCCCCTGGTGCGCACCAGCAGAATCTCGTTTTCCAGTAGAAGCTGCTCGAATTCGTTGAATTCAATGGCAAAGTCGTGCATAAATTGAGTCAGGGCCGGCCAGAAGTCCGGCGGAGCATCGGCGAAGACGCCGCCCGGCCGCATGTAGCTCACGGTGATCCGCGCGCCGCAGAGCATCTCGAACAGGTCAAGAATCCGCTCCCGACTACGGAAGGCGTACATCAGCGGCGTACCGAAGGCTCCCAGTTCCTGTATGAAGAATCCCACCGCCACCAGATGGCTGGCAATGCGCTGAAGCTCGGCCACCAGCGTGCGCAGGAACTTGGCCCGCAGCGGCGGTTCCACGCCCAGCAGTTTTTCCACCGCCAGGCAATAGGCCTGGTTGTTGATCATTGAGGAGGTGTAGTCCAGCCGGTCGGTGAGGGTGACTACCTGCACGTAGTTGCGCTCTTCGGCCAGCTTCTCGCTGCCCCGGTGCAGGTAGCCCAGGATGGGTTCGACTTCCAGAATTTCTTCACCGTCAAAGGTTATCCGCAGCCGAAACACCCCGTGGGTGCTGGGGTGCTGCGGGCCGACATTGACGGTCATCGGTTCAGTGCGAATGGGCATGATGGCTCACAAATAGTCCTTGCGTAAGGGGTGGCCCTCAAAGCCTTCCCACAGCATAATGCGCTTCATGTTGGGGTGACCTGCAAAGCGAATGCCCATCAAGTCCCAAATTTCCCGCTCTTGAAAGTCAGCCCCGCGCCATACCTGGTACACCGAAGGCACCACCAACTCGTCCCGCCCGTAGACCTTGGCCTTAACAATGGCGGTATGTTGTTTGCGCAAGGAAGTCAGGTGATAGACCAACGCAAAGTATTCAATAAAATCAACGGCGCTGACTGAGTTGAGGAATTGAAAATCCAGGTCTTCATCTTCTTTCAAGAAGCGAGCCACTTCGGCAATGCGAGCAGGCTCCACCCAAACTTCATCGCTGATCTTATCTACCACTGAGTCGGGCAGAGCTTGCTCCAGTCGTTCCGCCAGTTGGTCGCCGGATAGAGCCTTAACCTGCATCAAGAGGAAAGGGCCTCCCGGTGCTTTTGCAGGTTATGGTACTTCTTGATCTTCTCGTGCAGTTCCATAATTCCGTACAGCAAGGCATCCGGTCGGGGCGGACATCCGGGTACGTAAACATCCACCGGAATAATGTGGTCAACCCCGGGCACTACGCTGTAGGAGCCGTAGTAGGGGCCGCCGCTGGTGGCGCACACACCCATCGAAATCACCCACTTGGGGTCACCCATCTGCTCATAAATGCGCTTGATGGGGACAGCCATCTTCCAGGTGACCGTCCCAGCGACGATCATCAAATCGGCCTGGCGGGGCGATGCCCGGAAGGCTTCCATGCCGAAACGGGCAATGTCGAAGCGGCCCATCGCCGTGGCAATCATCTCGAAGGCGCAACAGGCCAGGCCGAAGGATACCGGCCACAGCGCCGACTTTCGCCCCCAGTTGACCAGGGCGTCTATGGAAGTCACTACCAGGTTGCCCTTCAAGTCGTCGGGAACGTCGATGGTTGGCGCTTCGATAGGCTGAGTCGAGGCCGCCATCAAGTCGGTCACCAATTGGCCTTCGCTGCGGTCAATGCCCCAGGTGCGGTCATGCAGCGGGCCGCCTTCTTGGGAAAGCTCTACCATCTGGTCAGCTCCTCCATTCCAGGTCTCGCTTGCGCCAGGCGTAGGCCCAGCCCACCAGCAGTATCGCCACGAACACCGCCATCTCAATGAGGGCGAACAGTTCTAGCTTGAGGAACTTGGTGGCCCAGGGGTACAGGAACACCACTTCAACATCGAAGATTACGAACAGGATGGCGAACATATAATAGCGGAAGTTGAACTGGTTCCAGCGGCCCCCAATGGTCTCCACGCCGCACTCATAAGCCTCCAATTTGACTGGAGTTGGATTGCTAGGACGGAGGCCCACCTTGCCAGCCATGTAGGACATCATCAGCATGCCGGTGGGAACCAACACGGCAATGGCGGCAAAGATGGCGATGAGTCCGTACTGTCGGAAGTAGTCTTCAAGCATCAGTCTAACGACAAGGCCTAATAGCAAATCTTCGGTTCGGAATGCGCCGAAATTATATCACAGGGCCAGGGAATTTCGGTAGTGAAAAAGTGCACAATCTTTTGGCCGGGTCTGGATAACTCTCCGACGGGACGTTAGAATGGCATTCAACATTGATCGATGAGAGATATCCGCTAGGGCTAACCCGATGATCCCACAAAGCAAATACATCAAGGCCAACGGCATCAACCACCACTACCTGGACTGGGGCAACCCGTCTGGACGGCCTTTGCTGATGTTGCACGCCACCGGCCTTTGCGCCGCGCCCTGGCTGCCCATCGCCCGGGAATTGGCTGAAGAGTTTCACGTAATGGCCTTCGACCAGCGCGGCCACGGCGGCAGTGACCCGTCCGACTGTGGTTACAACTTCCACCTGGTTGGCGAAGACTTGGCGGCCACCATCGACGCCTTGGGCCTGAGCGACCTGTGCATCGTTGGCCATTCCGCGGGCGGCTTGGCGACCATTATCGCGGACTCGTTGTCGCCGGGGCGTATACGTCGGGCGGTGCTGGTGGAAACCAGAGTGGGAACTAGTCCGGCTGGCGCCCCACCCGGCGAGTTGCAACAACGGGCCGAACGCACCCGCCTGAAACGGGACATCTGGGACAGCCAACCGGCGATGTACGACGGCTATCGCAACCGGGCTGCCTTCAAAGACTGGGACGAATCAGCCTTTCGGGCGTTCATCGATGGCGGCACTCGCCTGCTGGAAGATGGCCGCGCTCAATTAAGGTGCCTGCCTGAAACCGAAGCTACCTTCTACCTGGAACGTGATTCCTTGGACGTGACTAAATATTTGAGTCAGGGCCTGCAAGGTGAATATCTGCTGCTGTTGGGAGATTATCCGGGCTGCCAGACCCTGGCCGATGAGGGAGTTCGCCGCTTCTTGGAATTGGTGCCCGGAACGGAAGTCAAACCAATGAGCACCGGTAGCCATTTTCTACCAATGGAACACCCTGCATTGGTGCTTGTCGAAAGTAGGAAGTTTTTCGCCAAGTAACCACACTCTGATGGAGCAACATGACCGTAAATCAAGGCCCGGTTCAGGGCCTGAAGGTCCTTGACCTGTCCATCCTCATAGCCGGAGGCACTGCCAGCAGCCTGCTGGCCGACTTTGGCGCGGAAGTGGTCAAGGTGGAACGTCCTGGCAATGGCGACCCATTGCGCAACTGGGGGCCATTCTACAACGACGTCTCGCTGTGGTGGAAAGTCCACTCCCGCAACAAAAAGTCCATCACCCTGGACCTGTCTCACCCCGAAGGCCAGGCTGTTCTGAAAAAACTGGCGGAGCAAGCCGACCTGCTGATTGAGGGCTTTCGGCCCGGCACGATGGAACGTTGGGGGCTGGGGCCGGACGATTTACAGGAAGCTAACCCTGGCCTGGTCATGCTCCGTTATTCTGGTTTCGGCCAGACCGGGCCCTACAAAGACCGGCCCGGCTTCGGCACCATTGCTGAGTGCATGAGCGGCTACATCGGCATGACCGGTTTTCCCGATTCACCGCCGGTGCTGCCGCCGGTACCATTGGCGGACGAGATCGCGGGTGTGTTCGGCGCAATGTCCGCCATGATGGCCCTGTATCATCGGGACGTGCCTGGGATGGGCGGGGGAAGTAACGCCAAAGAAAAAGGCCAGGTCATCGACATGAGCCTGTTTGAGCCGCTGTTCCGGCTGTGCATTCCCCACGTTACCATGTATGACCTGCTGGGCATTATTCGGGAGCGGGTGGGCAACGACTTCCCCGACGCCGCGCCGCGCAGCCTTTACCGCACCGGTGACGAGCAGTGGCTGGGATTATCGGCCACATCGCAAAGCACCTGGGAAAGCCTGGCCCGGGCGATGGGGCTGAGCGACCTGATTGAAGACCCAAGGTTCATAGACAACGCCGCCCGTCTGGACAACAAAGACGCCCTGAACCAGATACTGCAAAACTGGCTGGGACAGCGTTCTCTAACCCAGTTGATGGAGGAGTTGGTGCCTTCCGGCGGCGTCGTGGGGCCGGTCTACAACGCCCAGCAAATTGTTCAAGACCCTCACTATCAAGCGCGCGAAGACATTATCGAGATCGATGACCCGGAGTTAGGCCACGCTCGCATGCTGGGTGTGGTGCCCAAATTCAGCGAAACGCCTGGAAAGGTGGAGCACGCCGGGCCGCGCCTCGGCGAGCACAACCAGCAAGTCTACGGGGATTGGTTGGGCTATGGTGACGCTGAACTGAGTGAACTATCCAATAAAGGACTGATTTAGGAGAGTGCTGTGCCCAATCCCAAAATACTGATTGCCACCCACAATCAGGGCAAAATACGTGAATATCGGCACCTCCTCCAGGATGTCCCGCTGGAGTTGGTGTCCCTGGACGATCTGGGCATCACTGAAGAAGTCGCAGAGACCGGAGTAACTTTTGAGGAGAACGCCTGGCTGAAAGCTGGTGGCTACGCCCAACTTTCTGGGATGTTGACTCTTTCCGACGACTCGGGGTTGGAGGTAGACGCCCTGGGCGGCGAGCCGGGTATTCACTCGGCCCGTTATGGCGGCGACACCTGCGCCACCGACGGGGAGCGGATACAACTACTGCTGCGCAACTTGGCCGACGTGCCGCGAGAGAAGCGCACCGCCAGATTCCGTTGTGTGATTGCCATTTGCAGTCCAGAGGGAAGAGTGGCGTCGGTGGTGGGTTCAGTGGCGGGGATGATACAATATGAACCAGAGGGTAATGAAGGGTTTGGCTATGACCCGGTGTTCTACCTCCCCTCTTACGGTCAGACCATGTCGCAGATTCCCCTGGCGGCCAAGAATCGCATCAGCCACCGTTCCGACGCTACCGACAGAGCCTTAGCGATTTTGAAAAGACTGGTCGAGGCCGGTTCTTTCCCGTCCGATTAAACTCAAAGCGCATACGCGCGAATATTGATGAACATGCTTACAGATAAATTAGGCCGTCCCATACAGGACTTACGCATATCGGTCACCGACCGGTGCAATTTTCGTTGCACCTACTGCATGCCCGCCGAGATTTTCGGCGAGGGCTACCAGTTCCTGCCCAAGAACGAAATTCTGTCGTTTGAGGAAATCGCCAAATTGGCCCGCATATTTGTCGGATTAGGGGTCAACAAACTGCGTATCACCGGCGGTGAGCCTCTACTGCGCACCGACCTGCCCCAGTTGATTGGGATGCTGTCGAAAATTGACGGCGCGGACGATATTACCCTGACCACCAACGCCTACCTGCTTCCGCAGCAGGCCCAGCAGTTGAAGGACGCCGGGCTGAACCGAGTCACCGTGAGTCTGGACACCCTGGACGACGAAATTTTCAAGCAGATGAACGGGCGCGGGTTCAGCACCCAACGGGTGTTGGAGGGCATCGAAAAAGCATCGGCAGTCGGACTGGGGCCAATCAAGATCAACGCTGTGGTGCAAAAAGGGGTTAACGACCATACAATTATTGACCTGGCCCGCCACTTCAAGGGCAGCGGACACATCGTCCGGTTCATTGAGTACATGGACGTGGGCAACCTTAACGGCTGGAAATGGGACCACGTCGTCTCAGCGTCAGAGATTATTCGCCAAATCAACGCCGAGATGCCCCTGGAACCCCTGGAGGCCAACTACCCAGGCGAAGTAGCCAACCGCTATCGATACCAGGACGGCGAGGGTGAGATCGGAGTGATTGCCTCGGTTACCCAACCCTTTTGCGGCAGTTGCACCCGGGCCAGACTGTCCACCGACGGCAGGATTTTCACCTGTCTCTTTGGCAGTGAGGGCGTCAGCCTGCGCGATCACCTGCGGGCCGGGGCCACTGAAAAAGAGCTGATCGACGT